>CAYHTV010000027.1:0-20428 GCA_964359575.1 uncultured Planctomycetales bacterium | reverse complement strand
AGACAAAGGCCAATATTGACTACCTCAATTCTTTTGGTTCTACAAAGGTCAATAGCACCTTGTTACCTTAATTTTAGATATATTAATCATCAGAGGAACAAGGTACTGTACTGTGTTCCTCTAAACGTAATTTAGGTAACACAGTAGTCAAAATTTCACTAATGACCCAGCGTTTTTCCTTAGAAAGCGGCCGTGTTTCCATAATTCGGACAATATCGCCCCTTTGGGAGGCATTCTTTTCATCGTGCGCTTTATATTTGACGGCCCGCTTAATGGATTTTTCATATTGCTGATGCTTCGACATCCAACGCACCTGCACCACCCGAGTTTTATTCATTTTATCGCTGACGACCGTGCCGGTTAAAAATTTCCGGCGATTATTTCTTGGCTCCATCGCTTTCTCTTTCTTTTAAAATAGTCAAAATCCGCGCAATATCTTTTCTGATATTGCGGAATCTCGCCGATTTTTCAACTTGTCCCATCCGGCGCTGATAATTTAAATCAAACAACTCCTTCTTAAGCGCTTTTTCTTTTTGTAGTAACTCATCAGCACTCAGAACTCGGTATTCTTTAATTTTCATCCCAATTTTCCTTAAATTACCAATTGATCATATGGATGGAATTGGGATAGTACTTGTTTCATCTGGTTATAATTTTTATAGTTTAGTGTAAACAAGTACATCCCAATTTTCCTTAATTATCCTAAAATTTTTCAAAATTTAAACTGCGGTTCGACTAATAAATTTAGATCGAACAGATAATTTGAAGGCCACTAGACGAAGAATTCGCTTGGCAAAATCTTCCGGGATACCAGCGATTTCAAACATCACTCTTCCCCGCTTAACCGGCGCGACCCAATGATCCAATTCACCTTTGCCTTTTCCCATGCGGGTTTCGGCAGGCTTTTTAGTTACGGGTTTATGAGGAAAAATATTGATGAACAACCGGCCAGTCCCGCGAGATTTCCGGGCTACTGCCACACGGGCTGCCTCAATATGATTCGCGCTGACATAGCCATTCTCTAATGCCTTCAAACCATACTCACCAAAAGTGAGTTTAGAACCGCGAACTGCAATGCCGCGATTTTTTCCGCGCTGAGTCTTTCGATATTTTACTCTTTTAGGCATTAACGACATAAATTTTATTCTCCTTAACCGGCGCTGGCAGCCACAACGGGTTTAGCATGTTCTTCAATCTTATTCTTTTCCAAAATGACATCCCCCTTATATACCCAAACCTTGACCCCCAATAAACCGTAAGTGGTGACAGCCTCGGCAAAACCATAATCCACATCCGCCCGTAAAGTATGCAGGGGAAGTTTGCCCTCCAAATATTTTTCCCGGCGGGACATCTCTGCACCATTTAAACGGCCCGCCACGCTGACCTTAATTCCCTTGGCCCCGGACTGCATAGCCTGATCCATCGCCCGTTTCACCGCTCGCCGGAAAGCCACCCGCTTTTCCAACTGAAATGCAATGTTTTGAGCAACCAACTGGGCATCGATATTCGGATTCTTAATCTCGCGAGGTTCGATAACAATTTCTTTAATGGAAATAATTTTTCCCAATTCCTCTTTTAAGCGATCGATATCCGCTCCCCGGCGTCCGATAATCACACCCGGCCGCGCCGTGTAAATGATAATCTTTGTTTTATCGGCAAGCCGCTCAATCTCAATGCGCGAAATGGCTGCCTGTTCAAATCTTTTTCGGATGAATTTCCGGATTTTATAATCCTCTTGAACATTTTTAATATATTGATTTTTATCAGCGAACCAGACGCTGCGCCAGTTCTTGATATAACCAATCCGCATTAATAATGGACTAACCTTTTGTCCCACCGATTCGCTCCTTACTTTGTGATAAGATCTAATTCAACAGTTAAATGAGTTGTGCGTTTTAGAATTTCAGTGGCCCGCCCAAAAGTGGCTGCCCGATATCTTTTCCACATCGGCCCTTGATCCGCAATGATCTTTGAAATAAAAAGTTGATCTTCACTTAAACCCTTTTGCTTGGCGTTACTGATGGCGGAATTAAGCACCTTTTGCACATCACGTGTGGTTCGCTTATCCACGTGAGTCAAAATCACCAAGGAGCTAGTGACATCTTTTCCCCGGATGAGATTAATCACCTGGCGCATTTTCATGGGAGGTGTGCGGATATATCGTCCTTTAGCTTGAGCAATCATATGTTCAATTTCAAACCCTATGTTAATTGAGCCGCTTTTTTGGCCTTCACACCACCGTGCTTCCTAAATGTGCGCGAGGGAGCAAATTCGCCTAATTTATAACCCACCATATTTTCTGTAATAAATACTGGCACATGCTTGCGACCGTCATAAACCGCAACGGTATAACCTACAAAATCCGGCGTAATCGTTGAGCGGCGCGACCATGTTTTCAACGGCTGCCGTTGTCCGGAAGCAATCATCCGGTTTAATTTTTTCATTAAAGCCTCTTCAACATATGGCCCTTTTTTAATCGAACGCGACATATTACGGTGCCCTTCTCTTTAAAATAAATTGTGCTGAATATTTTCGTTTTGTCCTTGTCCTCAAACCCTTGCTTTTTTGTCCCCATTTGGAGACTGGATGCGGATTCCCTTGTGGAGATTTACCTTCGCCACCGCCGTGCGGATGATCAACCGGATTCATAACCACACCGCGGACATGCGGCCGTCGGCCTTTCCAGCGATTGCGGCCTGCTTTGCCTATCGAGACCGTTTCATGTTCAACATTTCCCAGCTGCCCAATCGTGCATCGACAATTTAAAAGAATCATTCGCACTTCGCTCGAAGGAAGCCGCACATGGGCATAATCGCCTTCCTTCGCCATGATCTGTGCGGCGGTTCCAGCCGACCGGACAATCTGTCCACCCCGTCCCGCTTTTAACTCAATATTATGAATCGCGGTGCCGAGTGGAACATTTTTCAATGGCATACAATTGCCCGCTTTGATTTCTGTCTCCAGGCTGTGACTACTGGTAATTTTATCGCCCACCTTGATATCAAGGGGGGCAAGTATATAAGCTTTCGTCTGATCGGGGTAGCGAATAAGCGCAATACGTACCGTACGGTTAGGATCATATTCAATGGCCAAAACTTCCGCTGCAACATCCAGCCGATCCCGCTTAAAATCAATCAAGCGGTACATTTTCTTATGGCCGCCGCCCCGGTAACGCATCGTCATACGGCCATAGGAGTTTCTTCCACCGGAACTTTTTAAAGGCCGCAGAAGCGATTTCTCCGGCACGCGCTTAGTGATTTCGCTAAAATCGGAAATCGCAGCATGTCGTAATCCATTGGTTGTTGGTTTAAATCTTCGAATTCCCACGTCGCACCCTCACTTAGGTCACAACAATTTTAAAACCATCTTTCAATGTGACAATGGCTTTTTTCCAATCACTGGTATGGCCAAAATCTTGACGCACGCGCTTTCGCTTTCCGGCCGCAATGGCTGTATTCACTGCTTCAACCTTCACATTATAAATTTCCTCAATGGCCTTGCGGATCTGAACTTTGTTAGCCTTTTGAAAAACCTGAAAAAGATATTTGCGCTGCGGCTCCAGCGAAGATCCCTTTTCGGTTCTTAATAGTGTCTTAACGATATCGTACGAGATCATTTTGTCTTTCTCAAAATCCGCCGTAAAAGATTTTTAAAAGCGGATTTTGTCACTAAAAGTTTCCTATTGCGTAAAATATCATAAGCCGTGACATCCATCGCCCGCATAATATTCATACGCGGAATATTGCGCGAGACGAGCATGGCACTCGGATCACTCTCATCCAGCAACGCCAAAATCTTTCCTTCCACTTTCAGATTGGATAAAATCTTGGTAAATTCCTTTGTCTTGGCAAATTTCTCCTTAAAATCATTTACGCACAGCAAATCTTGTTCAGCATATTTCGCATTAACGCTCTCGCGCAAGGCCGCCGTTTTGATTTGCCGCGGGACTTCATAACTAAAATCACGCGGATGCGGACCGAAAACAATACCACCCTTGTGCCACAATGGCGAACGGCTCGAACCGGCGCGGGCGCGGCCTGTCCCTTTTTGACGCCAAGGTTTTTTCCCGCCGCCAGAGACTGCCCCGCGCTCTTTTGTCGAGGCATGTCCCGAACGCGAATTGGCCTGATACATTAAGGTTGCCTGATGAATCACTGCCTTGTTAACTTTTCCACCAAAAATGTTTTCTGGCAACTCCAGCGTTTCCGTTTCTTTTCCGTCTGAGTTATACACAGACAATTTCAACATATTACTTTCCTTTTCCCGCAACTTTGGCCTTGCTTTGCTTCATCGGGTTCCGCTTAACCACATGCACGACTTTTTGCTCATCCAAAGATTTGAATGCTTTTTTCTTTGAAATCGAAACGGTCACACAGCTATTTCTTTTGCCGGGCACCGCGCCACTCACCAAAATTAGGTTATTTTCCGGCTCTACTTTCATCACGCGCAAATTTTGTATCGTCAAATAATCATTTCCCATGTGACCAGGCATGGTCCTTCCCTTATAAACCCGCGACGGATCAGAACTGGAACTGATCGAACCAACCCGTCGGTGATGCATCGAACCGTGACTGGCCGGACCACCCTGCCAATTCCAGCGCTTCATGCCTCCTTGGAATCCTTTCCCAATCGACATTCCGGACACATTCACATAATCGCCAGCCTTAAAAACGTCCGCCTTGATTTCCTGGCCGACTTTATAATTCGCATTATCCGAGGATTCAAATTCTTCGATATACCGCAAGGGATTCACGCCGATTTTTTTAAAAAATCCTAATTGCGGTTTAGCCGCCCGCCCCTCTTTGACTTGCTCAAAGCCCAGTTGAATTTTTTTTCTGGGAGATTCAATCAAACTCAAAACAACGCACGGCCCAGTCCGCAAGGCTGTGACCGGAATTGCATTAAATTCCTTATCAAAAATTTGCGTCATCCCAATTTTTCTGGCAAATAATCCCTGAATCATTTTTTATCGCTCGCTTATTGCTTAATTTCAACGTCAACACCGGCTGGTAAATTCAATTTGCGTAACGCCTCAACTGTTTTTGCCGTCGGTTCAATCAAGTCAATCAATCTTTTGTGCGTGGCCAGCATAAACTGCTCACGGGATTTTTTGTCAATCACCGGGGATCGTAGAACAGTGTACAATTCTTTCTTCGTTGGCAACGGCACCGGGCCGATGACCTTCGCTCCCGTACGGATCGCGGTATCAACAATCTCTTGGGTTGACTGATCAATCAAACGATGATCATAAGCTTTTAATTTAATACGTATCTTTTGCATAGATTAAACCCACAGTGTGAAAAACCCCTGACATATGACAGGGGTTTTTCATGAATCACACTTTATTTAATGATCTCCGCAATAACACCTGCACCAACTGTACGACCACCCTCACGGATAGCAAAACGCAATTCTTTATCCATAGCAACCGGGGTAATCAGCTCAACCACCAGCTGTACATTGTCACCCGGCATACACATCTCAACACCCGCTGGAAGTTCCGCTGTTCCGGTCACGTCCGTGGTACGAAAATAAAATTGGGGACGATACCCCTTGAAAAATGGAGTATGACGGCCGCCTTCTTCTTTAGTCAAGATATAAACCTGGGCTTTAAATTTCGTATGGGGCGTGATCGAACCCGGCTTGGCCAAAACCATCCCACGCTCAATAGATGTCTTATCCACACCGCGCAAAAGTAATCCAACGTTATCCCCGGCTTGTCCATCTTCCAATTCCTTGCGGAACATTTCAACACCGGTCACAACAGTTTTCGCGATCGCAGGACGAAGACCGACGACATCAACTTCTTCACCAACTTTAACTCGGCCTCTTTCAATTCTGCCGGTGGCCACCGTACCGCGGCCGGAAATTGAAAAAACGTCTTCCACAGCCATCGAAAATGGCCTATCTAAATCACGAACTGGGTCTGGGACAAAGTCATCAACTGCTTTCATCAAATCAATAATGGGCTGTGTCTTGGCAGCGTCATCCGGATTATTAAGCGCATCCAAAGCACTTCCCTTAATAATGGGTGTTTTGTCACCATCGAACTTATATTTATTTAAAAGCTCTCTTAACTCAAGCTCAACGAGTTCGATCAATTCCTTATCTTGAACTTGATCGCATTTATTCATGAAAACAACAATGGTAGGAACGTTGACTTGGCGGGCTAAAAGGATATGCTCACGGGTTTGCGGCATGGGACCATCGGTGGCGGAAACAACTAAGATAGCACCATCCATCTGCGCGGCACCGGTAATCATATTTTTGATATAATCAGCGTGTCCCGGGCAGTCGATGTGCGCGTAATGTCTCTTTTCCGTTTCATATTCCAAGTGGGATATATTAATTGTAACACCGCGCTCTTTTTCTTCCGGCGCATTATCGATGGAGTCATAAGAACGCGCCTCTCTGGCTAACCCTTTTTTGTGCAAAACAGTGGTTATGGCCGCACTGAGCGTTGTCTTTCCATGATCAACGTGACCAATCGTTCCAATGTTTAAGTGTGGTTTGTTTCGTATAAATTTTTCTTTAGCCATAACTTTTCCCTCCCTATTTTTTAATCAATCTTTTCGAATTATATTTTCTATTTCTTATGTGCTGTGGCCTCGGCACGCGCACCGATAATTTTTTCCGCGATGTGATGAGGCACTTGAGCATAAAAGGCCGGCTCCATCGAAAACGAAGCGCGTCCTTGGGTTAAAGAACGTAAGGCATTGGCATAATTAAACATCTCCGCCAATGGAACCTCACAGCGGGTCGTCTTCAATTTTCCGCAATTTCCTAAACTAACAATCTTAGCGCGGCGGGTATTCAAATCACCAATGACTGACCCCATAAAATCTTCCGGAACCACACATTCCAAGTCCATAACCGGCTCGAGGAAAACGGATCTCCCTCTGGCCAAAGCGTCTTTCAAGGCATATTTTGCGGCCAATTGGAAAGCCAATTCGCTAGAGTCAACGTCATGATAAGAGCCATCCACCAAGGTGACATCAAAATCAATAACTGGATAACCGGCCAAAATCCCATTCAGTGCTCCCTCTCGGACACCTTTTTCAACCGCCGAAATAAACTCGCGAGGAATGGCACCCCCTTTAATCTTATTCACAAAAGCGATTCCTTTACCTTTTTCTTCCGATGGCTGCACATCAATCACGCAGTGACCATACTGGCCGCGGCCGCCTGACTGCGAGATAAATTTTCCTTCGACCCCCATGACTTTTTGGGTGATCGTTTCCTTATAAGCAACTTCGGGACGGCCAATCTTGGTTTCCAGGCCATGCTCACGTTTCATCCGATCTATGATAATTTCCAAATGGAGTTCCCCCATCCCGGAAATAATCGTCTGCGCTGTCTCATGATTATACTGTACCCGCAAAGAAGGATCCTCATCGAGAAATTTTCGCATAACCATCCCTAATTTATCCTGATCCGCCTTGGTCTTCGGTTCAATAGCCATCGAAACAACCGGCTCGGGAACTTTCATACTCTCAATAACCAAAGGAGCGCTTTCGGCACAAATCGTATCGCCGGACTTAGTCTCTTTTAAACCAACCAGAGCGACAATTTCGCCCGCTTCGGCTTTGGCGATAATTTCTTGTCTATTGGCATGCATTAAAACGATTTTAGAAACGCGCTCTTTTACGCCGCGGGTCGAGTTATAAATAGTATCCCCACTAGTAATTCGTCCAGAATAAATTCGAGTATAAAATAATTTTCCAACATACGGATCAGAAGCGATTTTAAAAGCTAACGCGGCCAAAGGGGCATCCGGACTTGTTTGTCGTTCAGTCAATTCGCCGGTCTTTGGAACGATACCGGTAATCGGGGGGACATCCAGCGGAGATGGGAGGAAATCGGAAACCGCGTCCAGCACCATCTGCACGCCCTTATTTCTTAACGATGTGCCTACCAAAACCGGAAGAAATTTACTCTGCACCACCGCGCGCCGAATCGCGGCCATCAATTCATCCGGAGACATCTCCTTTTCCTCAAGGAATCTTTCCATCACCATATCATCCGCATCCGCTAATCGCTCTAATAAAGTATGCCGATACTGTTTCAATTTTTCTTTTAAATTCTCGGGAACTGGAATGCGCTCATATTCTAACCCCTGGTCATCTTTATATTGAATATATTGCTGATTAATAATATCAACAATGCCCTTAAATTCATTTTCGGCCCCATCCGGAAATTCAATTGCGGCGGCATTGGCTCCTAACCGCTCGTGAATTTCTCCCAGAACACGATCAAAATCCGCACCTAATCGATCAATTTTATTCACAAAAGCAATGCGTGGAACGTTATAACGGTCCGCTTGACGCCAGACGGTCTCGGTTTGCGGCTGCACCCCGCTGCATCCACACAAAACAACGACCGCACCATCCAGGACTTTTAAAGATCTCTCAACTTCAATGGTAAAATCGACGTGGCCGGGCGTATCAATGATATTAATGCGGTTATTGCGCCAGAAGCAAGTTGTGCTCGCTGCTGTGATCGTAATCCCGCGCTCTTGCTCCTGTTCCATAAAATCCATCGTCGTATTCCCGTCATCAATGTTTCCCATTTTATGGATCGTACCCGTATAAAACAGAATACGCTCCGTCGTGGTGGTCTTCCCCGCATCGATATGAGCAATTATCCCGATATTACGAACGTCTTTTAATGGAATTTCAACGGCCATAATTCATTACCACCTTAAATGCGCATAAGCTTTATTGGCGTCAGCCATTTTATGCGTTTCATCCCGTTTTTTTATGGCCGACCCTTCTCCCTTATAAGCGGCTAACAATTCATCCGCCAGCTTGATTCTCATCGCTTTGCCTTTTTTGTTCCGCGCGAAATCCCGGATCCAACGCATCGCTAAAGAATTTCCCCGTCGGAGATTCACCTCAATTGGAATTTGATAGGTTGCCCCGCCAACACGCCGCGGTTTTAATTCTAATTTTGGGCGGACATTGTCAATGGCCTTGTTAAAAACTTTCAACGGGCTGTCTTCCGAAGTTTTTTGTTTTAAAATTTCGAAGGCTCCGTAAATGATTCCCTCAGCCGTTGATTTTTTACCTTTCGTCATCAATATATTGATAAACCGGGCCACCAACGAACTGTTGAACTTTGGATCAGGAGCAGTTTCTCTAATTTCGGCTGTGTGTCGTCTCATAATGAAAAATCCTCTATTTCCCGCCGCCTTCGCGCTTGGTGCCATACTTAGAACGTGACCTCTTGCGCTTTGCTACCCCCGCCGTATCCAATGCTCCGCGCACAATGTGATAACGCACACCCGGCAGATCTTTGACTCTCCCCCCGCGCACCAAAACGATTGAATGCTCCTGTAAATTGTGTCCTTCACCGGGAATATAAGATGTCACCTCAACCTGATTGGATAAGCGGACTCTCGCAATCTTTCGCAGAGCCGAATTAGGCTTTTTCGGCGTCATCGTTTTAACCTGTAAACACACTCCTCGTCTTTGAGGGCAATTTGTCAGAGCAGGAGACTTACTCTTTTTGCGCTTCTGTTTGCGTCTCGTGCGAATGAGCTGCTGTATCGTCGGCATACTTTACCATTTCTAAATTGTTATAACGATTTAACCCCGTACCGGCAGGAATTAAATGACCCACAATAACGTTTTCTTTCAATCCACGTAAAAGGTCAATTTTACCCGATGCCGCGGCTTCTGTCAAGACTCGAGTTGTTTCTTGGAAACTCGCCGCAGAAATAAAACTCTCTGTCGTCAAAGACACTTTGGTAATCCCCAACAACAGCGGAGTTGCTTTTGCCGGTTTCCCTTTTTTCTTTAAAACTTCCTCATTAGCTTTTTTGAAAAGAACTCGATCGATCTGTTCTCCAATGAGGAAAGCAGTATCACCAGACTCTTCAATCTTAACTTTCTTGAGCATCTGAGAAATAATTATTTCAATATGTTTATCATTGATGCGCACGCCTTGCAAACGATAGACTTCTTGAATTTCATTTAACAAATATTCCTGCAAAACTTTATCCCCGCACACCCGTAAAATATCATGTGGAACAACAGGTCCTTCCGTAAGCTGTTGTCCGGAAAAAACATTATCACCCTTATAAACATTTGGATGCTTTCCATGCGGAATAGTATATTCCTTAACCATCCCCGTTGGACTCTTAATGATGATCGTGCGGCGGCTGCGCTTATCTTCGCCGAATTCGACCAGGCCATCGATTTCGCTAATGACGGCTGGATCTTTCGGCCGGCGAGCTTCAAACAATTCCGCCACGCGCGGCAGACCGCCGGTGATGTCACGGGTTTTGCCGACACCCCGCGGGATCTTAGCAATCAATTCACCGCCCCCCACACCATGCTTGTCTTTGACGAGGACGTGTGCCCCAACGGGAATCGAATAAATGCCAACGACTTCTTTTTTGTCATCCGTAATAATAATTTGCGGATGAAACTCCTGCTTATGTTCAACTACAACGCGCTCGGTAATACCCGTCACCTGATTCTGCTCCTCTTGAACCGTAACGCCTTCTTTAATATCTTCATAATTCACCGTACCCTTAACTTCGGTGATAATCGGAATCGTGTAGGGATCCCACGTAACAAAAATCTCTTCCTTATTAATGAGAGCGCTATCGGTGTATTTAATAGTCGCGCCTTGCGGCAATGGGTACCGTTCATATTCCCGTCCCAAATCATCATTGATACTCACCGCTCCGTTTCGGTTAAGAACAATAAATTCACCGCCGCGCTCAACGACGCGTAATTGATGATACTTGATAACACCACGATTTTTAGTGCGATAATAGGATTGCTCAATCGTTCTGCTTGCAGTACCACCAATATGGAACGTTCGCATCGTCAACTGGGTACCAGGCTCACCGATACTTTGTGCGGCAATTGTCCCTACGGCCTCACCGATTTCGACCAAACGCTGGCTTGCCAAATTTCGGCCATAACATTTTACGCACACGCCACGGGCTGCTTCACAGGTCAAAACGCTGCGGATACGGACTTTTTCAATACCTAAATGCTCAATAACTTCCGCTTTTTCTTCGGTGATTTCTTCGCCTGACTCCACAACACGTTGATCCGTGACCACATCAACAATTGTATCCAACGCCACACGACCGGCAATACGCTCTTTAAGACTGACCACAAGCTCATCACCTTCTACAATGGCCGCGACCGTGATCCCATTAGGCGTTCCGCAATCTTCCTCGGTAACAACCATTTCCTGGGCAACATCAACCAAACGGCGCGTCAAGTAACCTGCATCAGCCGTCTTTAACGCCGTATCCGCAAGACCTTTACGCGCACCGTGAGTTGAAATGAAATACTCAAGAACTGTCAACCCTTCCCGAAAACTTGCCGTAATGGGATTCTCAATAATTTCGCCGGAAGGCTTGGCCATCAGTCCGCGCATACCCGAGAGTTGACGGATTTGCAATTTTGAACCACGCGCGCCTGAATCCGCCATAATGAATACCGGGTTAAAGGGATCCATCTGATTGAAAAGAAGATCGGATAAGGCCTCAGTCGTATGTGTCCAAATATCAATAATTTTATTATAACGTTCGCGCCCTGTGATAATGCCTTTGCGGTATTGGTCTTCTACCTTGGCGACTTCTTGCTTCGCGTCACGGATAATTTTTTCCTTTTCTTTAGGAATAATAAGATCATTAATACTGATCGAAATGCCAGCCAGCGTAGCCTGCCTAAACCCAAGATCTTTAAGATCATCAAGCAATTGAATCGTTCGGCTCTGGCCGAACCGCTTAAAGCAGTCCGAGACAACGGCTCCTACTTTCTTTTTATCCAGGACATCATTCACAAAACCATATCCTTTAGGCAAGACTTCATTAAAAATCGTCCGGCCAACGGTTGTATCAATGACATTGATTTGCTGATGCTGCTCTGCCTTTTTTGCGCCGTCTCCTTCCTCAACAACACCTTCTTGGGAAATAATCAAAGACGGTTTCTCTTGTCCCCACACCTGGCCATCAAGTTTAACTTTAATTCGCTCATGCAAACCCACGAGACCATCCTGGTAAGCAATCATCACTTCATTCGCATCCCTAAAAATTCTTCCCTTGGCATTATTTTCACCTTTGTCGCTAGTCAAATAAAATAGTCCTAACACCACATCCTGCGTTGGGGTCATTATAGGACGACCATCCGCCGGTGAAAAAAGATTGTTCGTCGATAAAAGTGCAAGACGACATTCAATCTGGGCTTCCAAGGATAAAGGCACATGAACCGCCATCTGGTCGCCATCGAAATCCGCGTTGAAGGCGGTACAAACAAGCGGATGCAATTTAATGGCCTTGCCTTCCACCAATACCGGTTGAAATGCTTGAATACTCAAACGGTGAAGCGTTGGCGCGCGGTTTAACATAATCGGATGATCTTTGATCACTTCATCCAAAATATCCCAAACCTCAATCTTGGCGCGCTCAACCATTTTCTTGGCGCCTTTGATCGTATGTACAAAACCTTTTTCCCGAAGTTTACGGATAATGAATGGTTCAAAAAGCTCTAGCGCCATTTTCTTTGGCAAGCCGCACTGATGCAATTTCAAATTTGGACCAACCACAATAACAGAGCGGCCGGAATAATCAACGCGCTTACCCAGCAAATTCATGCGGAAACGGCCTTGTTTTCCTTTCAACATATCCGATAGGGATTTCAACGGACGATTTCCCGCTCCCAAGACCGGACGGCCATGACGGCCGTTGTCCAGTAGCGCATCCACGGCTTCTTGAAGCATACGCTTTTCGTTACGGATAATAATTTCGGGGGCTTTGAGATCAATCAATTTCCTTAAACGGTTATTGCGATTAATAACCCGTCGATAAAGATCGTTCAAATCTGAGGTAGCAAAACGTCCCCCTTCCAAAGGAACCAGGGGCCGCAAATCCGGAGGGATGACCGGAAGAACATCGAGAACCATCCAATCGGCTTGATTTCCCGACGCCTTAAAATCTTCCACAATTTTTAAAGTTTTGGCGATCTTCTTGGCATTCGTGCCGGTGGGTGTCGCCTTCTCCAAATCTTTACGTAATTTCTTACAAAGCCCGTCCAGATCGGTTTCACGCAATAAATCTTTAACCGCCTCAGCGCCGATTTTGGCCCGGAAGGCGCCTCCGTGTTTCACCAAGGCTTCTTGGTATTGATCCTCAGTCAAAAATTGTTTTTTCTTAAGCGAAGTCTCACCGGGATCAATGACAATATATTCTTCATAATAAATGAGTTTCTCTAAATCTCGCAAACCAACTTGTATAAGGGCCGACAAACGACTTGGGATGGCCTTATAAAACCAAATGTGCGTGACGGGACAGGCCAATTCGATATGCCCCATTCTTTCCCGGCGGACGGAAGACCGAGTCACCAAAACACCGCAGCGATCACAGGTAATTCCTTTAAACTTGATTCCCTTATATTTTCCGCAGTTACACTCCCAATCGCGCACCGGACCAAAAATCTTTTCGCAGAAAAGGCCGTCCTTTTCCGGCTTCAATGTCCGGTAATTTAACGTCTCGGCTTTTTTAACCGCTCCCGTTGACCAGGTTCGAATGACTTGGGGTGAAGCGATCCTGATCGTGATACGATCTTCATTAATGGTTTCCTTAGCTGGATTACTCATCTTTCCCCTTTTTTTCCTTTAAAAAATCCTTATTGAGATTCGGTACTGGGTTAGCTCTTTCCAACTTGATATCTAAACAAAGTCCCTGCAATTCTTTAACGAGAACATTAAAAGATTCCGGAGTTCCAGGACACAATTTTTGCTCACCTTTAACAATAGCTTCATAAATGCGGCTGCGGCCGGTCACGTCATCGCTTTTTACGGTGAGCATTTCTTGCAAGGTATAAGCTGCGCCATATGCCTCCAATGCCCACACTTCCATTTCTCCAAATCGCTGGCCACCAAAATGGGCCTTGCCACCAAGCGGCTGTTGCGTGACCAAAGAATACGGCCCAATGGAACGCGCGTGAATCTTTTCGTCAACGAGATGGTTTAATTTCATCATATAAATGTAACCAACAGTAACTTTTTGGTCAAACGACTCACCGCTATAGCCATCCCGTACGACCGACTTTCCATCCTCAGGTAAATTGGCTTCACGCAATAAATCACGAATTTCCTTCTCCGTAGCCCCGTTAAAGACCGGCGTCTCAGCACAAAAACCTAACGCCTGAGCCGCCCAGCCTAAATGGGTTTCTAAAAGCTGCCCAACGTTCATGCGGGAAGGAACGCCTAACGGATTTAAAACAATATCAACCACGGTCCCATCTGATAAAAACGGCATGTCCTCTTCCGGAAGAATGCGCGAAACAATTCCCTTATTCCCGTGACGACCGGCCATTTTATCCCCTTCTGCTAACTTTCGTTTGGTTGCCACATAAACAACCACACGCTTCAGGACACCGGCCGGCAATTCATCACCGCGCTTAACACGTTCAATCTCCTGTTCTTCCTCTTGAACGAGCTCAGCGATCTTATCATTGTAAAATTCTAGAACTTCCCGCGCTTCCGAATCATCGGGCAATTCATCAGGATCCAGGCGTCCAAACTTTTTCGTATCACTGCCTAAAGCTTTTTTAAGCCGCCGCTCCTTTTCGTCTTCGATGAATTCAATCTCTTGTTTATAGTAGGCCTTAATTTTTTTAATGGCATCCAGTTCCTTGACTTTATCCTCTTTAGACTTACGGCCGCGTTCGTTACGCTGAAAAATCTCAGCATTAACAATAATCCCTTCAATTCCCGGTGGGAGCGTTAAAGAGGTATCGCGGATATCCGCCGCTTTCTCGCCGAAAATCGCCCGCAACAACCGCTCTTCGGGAGAAAGTTCCTTTTCGCTCTTTGGCGTAACTTTACCAACGAGGATATCGCCTGCCTTGACTTCGGCACCCACACGGATTACGCCATCCTCAGTTAAATCCTTTAGGGCTTCCTCACCGACATTGGGAATGTCACGGGTAATTTCTTCATTCCCCAAGCGTGTTTCCCGGCACTCAACTTCAAATTTTTCAACATGAATGGAAGTAAATTTATCTTCCCGGACGACCCGCTGGTTAATCAAAATAGCGTCTTCGAAATTATAGCCGCGCCATGGCATAAAGGCTACCAGCACGTTACGTCCTAAGGCTAAACGTCCATTTCGCGTGCCCATACCGTCGGCAATGATCTGGCCGGCCTCAACCTGTTCGCCTGCCTGAACGAGTGGAGACTGATGCACACATGTATTAGCATTGGATCGCATAAAATTCTTTAATTGATAAACGGTATCGCCAATCACGATTTCATGGGCATCAACCTTAGTGACTTTACCGCCTTCCTTGGCAAGCACCATAACCCCGGAATCACGGGCCACTTTCTCTTCCATTCCAGTCCCAACAAATGGAATTTCGGTGACCATCAAAGGGACTGATTGGCGCTGCATGTTTGATCCCATTAAAGCGCGGTTGGCGTCATCATGCTCCAAAAATGGAATGAGAGCCGTAGCCACCGAAACCAATTGTTTCGGCGACACGTCCATATAATCAATTTTGTCCGTACGGATTTTTGGGAAATCCGTTTTATACCGGCAAATAATTTCTTTTTCAGCGAAATTCCCCTCTTTATCAATAAACGCATTGGCCTGGGCAATATTTTTGGTTTGATCCAAGTCGGCCATGAGATACTCAATTTTTCTCGTGACACGGCCGCTTTCCACTTTACGGTACGGTGTTTCAATAAATCCCAGTTCGTTGACTCGCGCACAGGTCGTTAAAGAGGAAATCAAACCAATGTTGGGGCCTTCCGGTGTTTCAATGGGACACACCCGCCCGTAATGAGTGGGATGAACATCACGCACTTCAAAGCCCGCGCGCTCCCGGGACAACCCGCCCGGGCCTAATGCGCTCAAACGCCGTTTGTGCGTCATTTCAGCAAGCGGATTGACCTGATCCATAAATTGCGATAGCTGGCTGCGGGCGAAAAAATCCTGAATCTGATTTGAAAAGAGGCGGGAGTTGATGAGATGATGTGCGGTTAAATTCTCAAAATTACTCATGACAATCAAACGCTCTTTGATGGACCTTTCTAAACGAGCTAAACCTATGCGCACCTGATTTTGCACTAATTCCCCAACGGTTTTGATGCGGCGGTTTCCTAAATGATCAATATCATCTGTTTCACCATGCCCTTCGCGCAAACCGAACAAATATTTAATAACCGCGACGACCGTAGTGATATCCAGCACGCGGTTTTCCATCGGGACATTAGTCCCTAACTTTCTATTAATAATGTGCCGGCCGACTTTACTTAAATCATACCTTTTGGGATCAAAAAACAGGCGATAAAAAAGTGTTTCGGCGACTTCAACCGTGGCAGGTTCGGTAGGGCGCATTTTACGATAGAAATCAATCAGCGCTTCTTCCTTGGTGTTGGTATGGTCTTTTTCTAGCGTGGGTTTCAATTTATCGGCATCATCGCCCAATAATTTCCTGATGTCATCTAGGGAGGAAAGCCCCATAATTCTTAAAATCTGAGTGGCGGGAAAATTACGTCGGCGGTCAATATAAGCGAAAAGCACATCATTAAGATCATACTTAATCTCAAACCAAGCTCCCCGGGATGGGATAATGCGGCCGTGATAAATACTTTTTCCAGTAGGGTGCATTTCTTCTTCAAAAGAAACCCCTGGCGGGCGCTGGATCTGCGAAACAACCACCCGCTCATCGCCGTTGATGATGAACGTTCCGCGTTCAGTCATGAGTGGAAAATCGCCAAAATAAACTTCTTGTTCCTTAATATCAACGGGAGTGATGAGGCGCAGCTTAACCTTAAGGGGGGCGGAATAAGTCATATTCCGACGCTGACACTCCTGACTGGAGTACTTCTCTTTCCCTAAATAATAACTGATATACTCAAGTCGTATCTGGCCGTCGTAACTTTCCAAGGGGAAAACTTCGCGGAAAACTTCTTCCAAGCCGTGATCCCGGCGTTTATCGGAAGCACTTGCTCGCTGTAAAAAATCCTCATATGATTTAACCTGAATATCTAATAACTGCGGCAACTCAAAATTATCTTGAAATTTACTAAAATCCCTGAATTTGTTTTTTTTCATATCGAGGAGTTCACTCTCTTAAAGTTATTTTAGAGACAATTTAATTTCACGGGTAAGGTTTAAATTTCAAAAAACCTTACCCTCAAAGACACACCTGGTCATGAGTTAGGGTTATTTTAATTCGACCTTAGCGCCGGCAGCTTCTAACTTTTTCTTCAAGTCTTCTGCTTCATCTTTGGCCACACCCTCTTTGACAGTCTTGGGGGCAGCTTCAACAAGGTCTTTCGCTTCTTTCAAACCTAAATTGGTCGCGGCTCTGACTTCTTTAATAACAGAGATCTTGTTTGCACCCGTTTCTTTAAGAACCACGTCAAAGGTCGTTTTCGCCTCTTGAACCGGCGCGGCACCGCCAGCAGCTGGACCAGCTGCCATCATGCCGGCAGCCATAGGTACAGCCGCTTGAATACCTAAACGGCTTTCTAATCCCTTCACCAAATCCGCTAGCTCAAGAACGGTTAACCCTTCAATTGTCTTAGCGACTTCCTCAAGTTTAGCTGAAAGCTCAACATTTTCCTTCACTGCGTTCTCAGACATTTTAATTACCTCCCTTTTTTTCACTTAATTGTTTCAAAATCGACAACAAATCCCGTGTTTTACTATTTAAAACACCAGCAAACCGCGTGGCTGGTGAGAGCATTGTTCTTAAGAGTATTGCCAAAAGAACCTCTCGCGAGGGAAGCTCGGACAACCGCTTAATATCATCCTTCTCTAATAATTTCCCCGAAAAAAGTCCCGCATTTAAAGAAATCCCTTCAAAATCTTTAGTGAATTTCACCAATAGCTTGGAAATCACGGCCGAATCCGTATTGCACCAAATCAAGGCCGTTTGTCCCTTGATGCGATTGGCTAAGGATTCTTGCTCAGCGCTTTTGAGGGCCAACTGTATAATGGAATTTCGGCTCACGTACATTTGCGCCCCTACTTTTTTCAAATCTTTACGCAAATTGTTCATCTGCGGACCGGAAATATTTTTATAGCTGACCAAAAAGACGTTGGCATTAACCCCAACGGCCTCTTTGACTTGACCAGTCATTTTTTCGCGAAATATTTTCCCAACTTTCATGACAATAACACCTTTATCCCAGGGCCCATTGTTGTCGTTACCGAAAGACTCTTAATAAAATTCCCTTTGACGACCGCCGGCTTTGAATGGTTAATGGCTTCCATCACCTGTTTTGCGTTATCAATCAATTTATTTGTGGCGAAGGAGCGCTTGCCAATCCCCACGTGCACACCTGCCTGCTTATCCATTTTAAATTCAATCTTACCCGCGCGCACATCCTGAATCGCCTTCCCAATGTCCATCGAAACCGTTCCCGCCTTGGGAGATGGCATAAGCCCACGCGGGCCGAGGATTCTCCCTAAGCGGCTTAAATCTTTCATCATGTCGGGAGTGGCAATAACACAATCAAAATCCATAAAACCCTTAGAAACTTTTTCGATCAAATCTTCCGCGCCCACATATTCGGCGCCCAGCTCCTTTGCCTTCAAAGCCTGCTCTCCTTTACAAAAAACAGCAATCCTTACCTTTTTGCCAGTCCCATGCGGTAAGGCCACTGTTCCGCGGATCGCTTGATCGGTATTTTTGGTGTCCACATTAAGATGAAAATGAAGCTCAACCGTCTCATCAAATTTTACCTTTGGAAATTTTTCGATATGACTCAGTGCTTCCTCTAAAGGATAAACTTTCATCGCATCAACAACGTCAGCGGCTTTTTTCATTCGTTTACTGATGTGCGGCATATGCTAACTCCCATGGATTATCCAACAACTTCAATGCCCATACTTCTCGCCGTTCCTTCAATAATGCTGACGGCTTGCTTAATATCAGCGGTATTCAAATCTTCCAATTTCGTTTTTGCAATTTCCTCGACCTGTTTGCGTGTCAATGTCGCAATCTTTTCCTTACCGGCGGTCCCTGAAGCCTTGGCTAAATTTGCTGATTTTTTGATGAGAACAGAACTGGGAGGGGTTTTAATAACAAAATCGAATGTTTTATCTTTATAAACGGTAATAATCGCAGGTAAAATAAGACCTTCTCGTCCTTTTGTTTGCTCATTGAAGGCCTTACAGAAACCCATAATGTTCACGCCGTGCTGACCCAAGGCAGGGCCAACTGGGGGCGCTGGGTTTGCCTGTCCCGCTGGCACATACAATTTAATTTGCGCAACTGCTTCTTTGGCCATGATTTTCCCTAATTAAATGCAAAAATTGGTTTTATTTGAAGAGGCTATAGTTTTTCCTGAAACTTACTTATAACTTTTCGACTTGCCAATATTCCATTTCAACGAGTGTGGAACGACCAAAAATTGAAACACTTACCTTCAGTTTTCCTCTGTCTGGATAAACTTCCATTACCGATCCATTAAAATTCGCAAAAGGCCCTTCCGCAATTCTCACAGGTTCTCCAATTTCAAAAATAATTTTGGGGCTTGGCTTTGTCTCGGTATCATGCGTGCGCTTAACAATATTATTGACTTCATCATCGGTAAGCGCGGTCGGTGTTCGTCCCGAACCAATGAATCCCGTAATCCCAGGTGTCGTCTTAACCAAATACCAGCTCTCCTTGTTCATCTCCATCTTAAGGAGAATATATCCAGGAAAAAATTTTCGTGAGCTAATGCGTTTTTTACCACCGCGAATTTCCGAAACCTGCTCCGTCGGCACAACAATTTCAGCGACATACTCCTTTAAATTGGTGGTGGCCATCTTGCTTTCCAAGCCAGCCTTAGCCTTGTCCTCGGCACCCGTTTGCGTATGAACGACATACCATTTCATGGTCATAAATTAGTATTTAATGATCAAACTTAAAAATTTTGCGAGAAAAAAATCCGTTATAGCAATAAACACTCCCAAGAGAGCAGAACTAATTAATACAATCCATGTTGAATCAACGAGCTCTTGTCTTGTGGACCAAGACACTTTCTTAAGTTCAACCGTAACCTCCCCAACAAACTTTTTAACTTGACTTATCATTTGTTTTTATTCGAATCCCAGGCCAGGTAGGACTCGAACCTACAACACACGGTTTTGGAGACCGTTGCTCTACCAATTGGAGCTACTGGCCTACTCCAAATCGCATCGAGCTAATTATTTTTTAAGCTCTCGGTGAACGGCGTGTTTACGGCAAAATCGACAATATTTCTTTAGCTCAATTCGATCGGGATGCTTTCTTTTATCTTTGGTGCTGCTATAATTGATCCGGTGACATTCGGTACATTCAAACTGAATATTCTCACGCATCGCTAATGACTTTCTTCCATTGAATAAGCCCCCGACCGGTTTTGAACCGGTGACCTCGTCCTTACCAAGGACGTGCTCTACCGGCTGAGCTACAGG
>CAYHTV010000026.1:0-20600 GCA_964359575.1 uncultured Planctomycetales bacterium | reverse complement strand
TCGTCGTCAAGGGATTCTTCACCTCATGCACCACCCCGCTCGCCAGGGTCGCGACATTTTTAAATTTCTCAGTCTTCTCCACCTCGCGCAACAGAAGCCTATTCTCCTCGGCGATCTCAGTTGGCGTTCCCTTAAATAACCACTTATCCGCATAATACTGAATCTTATTTCGCAATGGGACAACCAGCATACCGATAGCAAGAGCAAAACCAACGGTGACTAATAATGAATTATATCCCATGAAATCCCGAATGCACTTTTCAATAATGACAACCGTCACTAGGTATAAGATAGATATACCGGTTATGAGAGTGGAATAAATGATCCCTTTTTCCAATGCCACACGCAGGCCAAAAAATTGCTGTTTAAAGATAGCATATGTTTGGGCAATGGCGTAAACAGGAAGTAAAAACATGGTTATGGGATAAAAATTTATCCCCATCATAGGCAAAAAAGATGAACATCCACCCGTGTAACCCAGTATGGATAAAATTCCGAATAGTCTGGCCTGATCCCCTTTGGGAGTTTTATTCTCCGCGGCATATTTAAAAAGCAGGTAAATACTGAAAAACGCTAAGAAAAACCACATGGAAAGTGTTATGAAAAAATGCGGAGGATAAAATTGAAGATAGTGTAGGGAGTTAAATAAAAATTTTGTATTGGGATAAATAGACCGAGGAATAAGGTGCAGCATACTATCAAAAAAGCTAAACAGATAAGCAAACTTCATAAATCTAGGATAGGAGTAGTTACAAAATAAACACGTGGGATGAAAGGTAAAGATAGCTATCCAAGATCCGAAAGAATGAGAGATTGTCCAAAAGCGATATGCCTTTTCAGGGGTATCGGAGAGTGCAGCTAAAAATACACAAAGAGCCCAGCCGCCCACGGCAATATTGTGCAACATCCAAGTCAGGTGAAGTTTCGAATCTCTGTACTTGAAAATCAAAGCGGCCAGCCCAAAACACATAACCGCCGTCGCCAAGGCGGAAATTTCAAAAAGATGAAATTGGGCAAATAGATTTTGCATGGATGTCTATGGAATTTTTGAGATCATTCCTCTCCCCCGTTTTTTTGGGGAGAGATTGAATCATATTATTGAAATTAATTCCTCTCCCCCATTTTTTGGGGGAGAGGGTAGGGTGAGGGGCAATGAAAATTGATAAGGCAACCTGCGAATTCCCCTCACCCGTCCTTCGGACGTTCTCTCCCCAATCTCAGACTGGGGAGAGGATACCTAGATTCATTTGACCCCGTCTGCCAGATGGAGAATTCTCTCTTGGTTCTTCTGATGTTCTGATTTGTCTATCCGTAGTGTTTCTCTTGTCTTGTTTTTTTAGGGGTGTCAAGGGACGACCCTTCGGGTCGCCACTTGCCCGTGGCATGACCCACGGGCAAGTACGGCATCAATCCACGGGCAGAGCCCGTGGCATCTGATGCTGTGACGTAATGGCTATCACCGTTATTTGGTTTTGTTCAGGACCATAATACCAAAAAATCCGATATGCGGCCGGAGTATTTTGTTCAGCGTAAGATTCAAAAACCTCTTCACCTTTGGGGCCTTTGAGGCTTGTAAATTTATGCGTCTGCAAACCTGGATGCCGGGGGTTACGCTTTAAAAAGTGGATTGTCTTTTGGACCGCTTTATACCTTTTCTCCAGCCCTTTATCTGTTTGTAACCGCGCGTATTGCTCTTTGGCTTCATGTGTCAAAAGGATTTGAAACACTTCTACAGGAGCTAAGGCCACGGGCTTGCCCGTGGATTTAGCTACAGTACTTGCCCGTGGTTTCATGCCGCGGGCAAGTGGCGACCCGAAGGGTCGTCCCTTGACTCCTTGTCAGGATCAAAATCAACCACCTTTCCGTCCGCGGCATCTTTTAATCCCCGCTTAACGCTGTCCAGGGCCTCAGGATTCTGGTAAAGCCACGCCTCGCGTTCCGGAATCGCCCGCATCGGTTCTAAGATTATCTTTCCCTCCACGACTTCCGCGTTGAAAAGATTTGTTGAAATCCCTTTGAGCAGCCGTCCTAAAGGAACCCGTTTTCGTGAATCTACGGCAATTAACATATTTCCACTCTCCTCTCTTACAATAACTATAAAACATTACCCATATATTGTCAAGTGGGTAATACCTATTTCTAACAATGTCTTTCCATTTAAAATTTTTATCTGGTTTCTGTTTTCTTCCGCCAAAGGCACCCAACTCTGCTGTTGGGCGGGATTCCTACCTACGGCACAGGCCTGCAGGTGTTTCTCAGGTGGATAATTCTCCATCTGATCCTCTGTTTTCTGAGATTGGTAATGTCAAAAGTTTTTAGTTTGAATCTGGCTATCTTCTTTGTGACCAGCAAGTTTTGATCGTAAGCCTTCCCTCCCCCTCTCAGACTGGGTCAGATTATTGAAAAATATCCGATTTAACCCTCTCCCAATTTTCTTGGGAGAGGGCAGGGTGAGGGAAACAAGGAAAATTTGATAAGCTGAACTGTTCATTCCCCCTCACCCGTCCTTCGGACATTCTCTCCCCAGCAGACTGGGGAAAGGATGCCTAGATTTATTTAACCCCGTGACCTGCAGGGGCGATTCATGAATCGCCCCTACTTTTATATCGAGTTCACGCTATTCTACGTTTTATTATTCGTTAACGGCAATTCAATTGCAAACGTCGTCCCTTCCCCAATCTTACTCTTCACCGAAATCTTCCCGCCGTGTTCTTCGATAATATTCTTCGTCACAGCCAGGCCTAACCCCGTGCCCTTTTCCTTCTTGGTAAAAAAGGCCTCAAAGATATGCTTTAAATCCTCCGGTGCGATGCCGCAGCCGGTGTCAGCGACGGAAATAACAACCGAAGGATTACTCACTCTCCCGGTTACCAAAAGCGTCCCGCCGCCCGGCATCGCATCGATTGCGTTCAAAAATAAATTCAACACCACCTGCTTGATTTGATTGGCGTCTAAAAAGAATTGACGATCCTTAATGTCTTCGTAATCCTTCTGCACGCTGATGTTATGACGGGTAAAATTGTTGCTCAAAAATCCCAGCGTGTTATTGAGCAGTTCATAAAGATTTGTCGACTCAAGCTTCGGCGGCGAAGGCCTGGCAAACTGCAGCAGCTCATGGATCATCGCGTCAATCCGGTCGATCTCCTGCGGCACAAGCCGCGAAAACTGCTCAACAAATTTAGGATCATGCATCTTCTGCGGCAGATACTCCGCCATGGTGCGGATCGTCGTCAAGGGATTCTTCACCTCATGCACCACCCCGCTCGCCAGGGTCGCGACATTTTTAAATTTTTCGGTCTCCTGGACTTCTCTGTGCAAAAGTTTAATCTCCTCGGCCATTTCCGTCGGAGATTTCTGAAAAAATAAACGGTCGACGAGCGATTGAATTCGGTTGCGCAGGGGGATAAAAAGCACGCCAATAAAAAAGGCTGTGAAAATCGTAAAGGTGATGGATTGATAGCCAAAATAAGACTGAAAAAGCCTTTCGGTAAAGACAACAAGAATCAAATAGGCGATCGAAATGAAAGCGATTAAGATGGAATAAACGATACTTTTCTTAATAACTATCTCAATATCTAAAAATTGAAACCTCAAAATTGCATAAGCAAGAAATAAAGCATAAAGTGCCACAACAAAATTACAATAAGGATAAAGTGCAATACCAAAATATGGTAAAAAGTTTAGAGAGCCAACGCCAAAAATTATAGGAATACACCAAATCAAAACTTGGATTTGTTTTCTTTGTTCAGGATATGAGGTTCTATAGTAACTTATCAGATTAAAATGGGCGAGGCCGATAAAAAAAATCCAAAAAATATAAAAAGGAAAAAATATCTTTTCTCCTTGAGGTATGTATAGCGAATTGAACATAAATATCACTTTCCGGAACATTTGATGTGAAAGTAATGTATACAAAAAGTAAATAGATAACCCATAAGCAATGATTAGTATTTTTATATTATATAATTGCCGTAATAAATAAACAGTATGATATAAAGTCGCTGGCATAAAGATGACACCTATTCCCGCAAAATCTTGGATAGCCAAACTATGGTTAGGGTTCCTATTGAGACCTATAATGATGGAGCCAAGTCCCCAAATGGAAGCACTCAATAAATGCAGGGAAAAAATCTTTGTAACTTTTGTTTTTCCCAGAATCATTACTAAGAATGCCAAGGGGCACAAAGCAATTGAGATTAAAATTCCCGATATCGCAAACGGATTAAGATGCATGGGTTAACTTTCGCGTTTATCTCTGTTTAAAGGGAATTCCAGCGTAAACGTCGTCCCTTCCCCAACCTTACTTTTCACGCTGATCTTGCCACCGTGTTCTTCGACAATATTCTTCGTGACCGCCAGGCCCAGGCCTGTGCCTTTTTCCTTCTTGGTAAAAAATGCCTCAAAGATATGCTTTTGATCCTCGGGCGCGATGCCGCAGCCGGTGTCAGCAACGGAAATAACAACCGAAGGGTTACTCACTCTCCCGCTTACCTTGAGCGTCCCTCCGCCCGGCATGGCGTCGATCGCGTTCAAAAATAAATTCAACACCACCTGCTTGATTTGGTTGGCGTCTAAGAGAAATGGACGATCCTTGATGTCTTCGTAATCTTTCTGCACGTTAATTTTATGACGGGTAAAATTACTGCTCAAAAATCCCAGGGTGCTGTTCAGAAGCTCATAAAGATTTGTCGGCTCAAGCTTCGGCGGCGAAGGCCGGGCAAACTGCAGCAGCTCATGGATCATCGCGTCAATCCGGTCGATTTCCTGCGGCACAAGCCGGGAAAACTGCTCAACAAATTTAGGATCATGCATCTTCTGCGGCAGATATTCCGCCATCGTGCGGATCGTCGTCAAGGGATTCTTCACCTCATGCACCACCCCGCTCGCCAGGGTCGCGACGGTTTTGAATTTTTCGGTTTCCTGGACTTCCCTGTGCAAAAGTTTAATCTCCTCCGCCATCTCAGTTGGCGTGGCTTTGAAAAACAGACGGTCAACGAGAATTTGAATTTTATTTCGAAAAGGGACAAAGATAAGCCCTATGAAGAAAGCAATAGCAAGACTTATCACCACAGAATTATATCCGAAGTATCCTTGCATAATCTTTTCAAGAAATACAATAGCCAGTAAATAGAGTAGTGAAACAACGGTAATAAGCGCTGTGTAGACAACCCCTTTTTTAATGATGATTTCGATATGCATAATTTGGTGCTTAAGAATCGCATAAGCTAAAGCCAACGAATAAAATGGGACAATAAAATTTCCCACGGGATAAATCTCACTGCCAAGGGCCAACATATAATTCATAAACCCAAATTCAATATAGATGGGAAGCGTGATAATAAAGGGAATAAACTTTTTTCTTTGTGAGGGATAGCGTTGCCAATAATAATGGAAAAGAACCCCGTGGGCCACGATTACATTAAAGGCCCACAGAAGAGCGGAAACAAGAAAAAAATTGTTCCCTTGCGGGAAATAAAAGGAATTAAAGAGTAACTTTACCGAGACAATCAGTTGGTTTGTGAAGGTTAGTATTGAGAAGATGATGCCTTGGCCATATAAAAAAACAAGGAGAATTGGGTTTTCATATTTTTTATCAAGGGCAAGAACAGCATGCAGAAAGAAAATAGAAATAAAAACTACAAAAGGATAACCAAACCAAAAAATTATTAAAGCTGCTTCGGGATTCTTAAATGTGCCATATAAAAAAGCCTGAATTCCCCAGGCAAAAATGGCAAATATATGTAGTGCAAAAAGACGCGCGACCTTGGTTGAACCCTTTCTAACCAGTATGATAAAAAGCGGAAGGTGGGCTGCCACAATTAACAGCCCCGATATCGCAAACGGATTAAGGTGCATGGTTTAACTTTCGCGTTTATCTCTGTTTATCGGCAATTCCAGCGTAAACGTCGTTCCTTCCCCAACCTTGCTCTTAACACTAATCGTCCCGCCGTGTTCTTCGATAATATTCTTCGTCACCGCGAGGCCCAGCCCCGTGCCCTTTTCCTTCTTGGTGAAAAATGCCTCAAAGATATGCTTTAAATCCTCGGATGCGATACCGCAGCCGGTGTCCGTGATGGAAATCACAACCGAAGGATTACGCACTCTCCCGCCTACCTTGAGTGTCCCGCCCTGCGGCATGGCATCGATCGCGTTCAAAAATAAATTCAACACCACCTGCTTGATTTGGTTGGCGTCTAAGAGAAATGGACGATCCTTGATGTCTTCGTAATCTTTCTGCACGTTAATTTTATGACGGGTAAAATTACTGCTCAAAAATCCCAGGGTGCTGTTCAGAAGCTCATAAAGATTTGTCGGCTCAAGCTTCGGCGGCGAAGGCCGGGCAAACTGCAGCAGCTCATGGATCATCGCGTCAATCCGGTCGATTTCCTGCGGCACAAGCCGGGAAAACTGCTCAACAAATTTAGGATCATGCATCTTCTGCGGCAGATATTCCGCCATCGTGCGGATCGTCGTAAGAGGATTTTTCACCTCATGCACCACTCCGCTCGCCAGGGTGGCGACGGTCTTGAATTTTTCGGTTTCCTGGACTTCCCTGTGCAAAAGTTTAATCTCCTCGGCCATCTCAGTCGGCGTCGCTTTAAAAAACAGCCGGTCGACGAGGGATTGAATACGGTTACGCAGGGGGATAAAAAGCACGCCAATAAAAAAAGCTGTGAAAATCGTGAAGGTGATGGATTGATAGCCAAAATAAGACTGGAAAAGCCTTTCAGTAAAAACAACAAGAACCAAGTAGGCAATCGAAATGAAAGCGATTAAGATGGAATAAACGATGCTGCGCTTGAAAACAATTTCTATTTCAAGTAGCTGATGTTTTAGAACAGCATAAGTTATTATTATCGAAAGAATAGGAACCAGAAAATTTCCAGAAGGATATATATTCATGCCTAGCCCTGGTAAAAAATTTGTCGCACCACCACACCAGGCTATCGCGGTAAAAATTAATAAACGAATTTGATTTTTTTGTTCTGGATAACAATTCTTATAATGAGAAATCAGCTCTATGAATCCATAAGAAGCGATTACTATCCAGATTATTGCGGAAACAAAGAAAGTTGGCGTCCCTACATGAAAGTAAAAGGAATTAAAGACTAATCTAACTGAGGCCATCATTTTCCCAGTTAGAATAGAGTAAACAAAATAAATGGCTTGCGCATACACAAAAAAAATAACAAAGCGATTTTGATTTGCCGTCATCAAAAGTATGCTATGACAAAAATAAACCGGGATAAAAAGGACTGAGGCATATGTAAATTTCCAGAGGATCAGACTGAAATTTGGTTCTTGACTGATTCCGATTAAAAATGCGCCGATGCCCCAAAAAACTATCGCAAAAATATGCAAGGAGTAAATCCTGGCAAGTTTTGTTTTCCCTTTAATGAACAAAAGAATCGAAAGAGGAAGATAAAATATTATGATCAACAAATTCGATATCGCAAACGGATTAAGGTGCATGGTTTTAATCCTTTATTTTAACACACCGGCAGTTCCACTCTCGCCGTCGTGCCTTTCATATACTCTGACGTGTACGCAACCTTCCCGCCGTGATTCTCTTCGATAATTTTTTGGATCACATACAGTCCAAGACCTGTGCCTTTTTTGCTCGACAGCTTGGTCGTAAAAAACGGGGTGAATAATTTTTGTTTATCCTCGTCTTTGACGCCCATACCGTTGTCTTCCAGAACAATATTTAAATGATTATTCTCCTGCACCGCGTGGATCTTTAAAGTAGGCTGATAACCGGGCTCTTTCCGTTCGGTTTTCCGCTGCATCATGGCGTCATAGGCATTGTCGATAATGTTAAAAAAGACTTCCTGCAGCTGGGTAAAATTTCCCTTGATTTTGGGCAGGTTATTGGCATAGTCGCGCAGGACGATCATGTCGCTCTTTTTGATTTTAAACTGGGTCATTTCGATCGCGGCATCGATCAATTTATCCAGATCGACGGGCGCGAAACCCTCCTCGCCTTTGCGGGTGTATTTCAATAACCCCTGGACAATCTCGCCCCCCTGCTCGACGTTATCCTGAATCCGCGCGAGCGCGTGCTCAAGATCAATCATCAATTCCTGCACGTCAGAAGGCAAACTGGAGTTTTTTTTTAGCTTGATGGAGTCCAGCGCGTCGCCGGCGATAAAGCCCAGCGCGTGGAGGCGGTTATTGATCTGATGAGATAACCCATCGGCCATGGTGCCGATCGTGGCCATTTTTTCGGCGCGCACCAATTGTTCATGGGTCTTTTTGACGTCTTCGTAAAATTGGGCATTCTCGATGGCCAGGGCGGCCTGATTGGCGAGAATGGAAAAAACAACCAAATCCTCCTCGCTGTAAAGCCGATTGGAGACCTTTTGTCCAAGCACGATGAAGGCAAGCAAATGGTCGTCGACAAAACTCGGCACCACGACCGCGGCGTTGATTTCCTTAAGAGCGGTCTCCAGCCGGGCGAGTTTATGATCCCCATAATCCTGCGTGCGCTGTTTGATCTCCTCGTAAACCAAAGGTTCTTTCATGGCTATGAGCTGTTCGATGAGGGGAGAATTCTCGGCAATGATTTCCTTGGTATTAAACTGCACCACGCGACTGCGCGAGGCGCCGAGCTGAAAATTTTTGAGCTTAAGATCATAGATATAAACCGTGCTGAATTCTAACCCGACGGTACGGGTGACAATGTGCACGATCAGATTCAAAAGACGCTTCAAATCTTTAATCCGCCCCATACCGTAGGAGGCCTGGCGCAAAGTCGCCTGATACCGCCTTTGCTCTTGGAACAACCGCTCCTCCGCCCGACGCTGGATATAAAGGTAAATAAACGGCCCAGCGGTCGCGAGGACGGTCATGACGATGAGCGGTACGAGCCACCACCCTTCGTTAAATAAATTGATTAACTTCTGCCGCCAACCAAAGGCCAAGGCAAAGGGAATGCCAAGGACTATACTGTAGACCAAAACGAAAATACTTGTACGAGTTAGAAGTAAATTTAAATCAAGCAATCGATATCTAAGAATTGCATATGTCGAAATAACAGCGTAGAACCACGTCAAAAAATGCCCATAAGGATATAAATTGATACCCCATGCAAGCGGAGCAGTAGTACTCCCTCCTAGAAAACCCAATAGCATCCCATAAAATAAATATGCTGCCTGTATTCTTCTCAATCCAACTACAACATTATAGTATTTAAATAGGATTAAGAAACTGACACAAACAATTAGAGACCATATTGTAAAATAAAAACTATAAAAAACACTAGCTTGAAGATAATAAAAACTATTAAATCGAAAAATAAGGCGATTAACTAGAAATTCAGAGAAAATATTAATGATGAGGAAACATATGCCTTGAAAATAACAAAATCTTAAAAATAAATAATTTCTTGTCTCCGCATATTCAGAAACAAAGTGATAACATAATATGGGAATAAAAGTTATTCCTGAAACAAAAACTTTCCAACTAATGGTGGCTTTGGCATAATTATCAAAACTTACTCCTATAAAATAGCAACCCCATCCCCAGATAGAAACCGACACATTAAACCAGGCCCAAATTGCATGAATTTTGTTCCGCGAAAAGCCAAAAACAATTAAAGATAATAAAAAACAAGATACACCAATAATCAAACCAAAAAATGTAAAAAGCTCAAAATGATCCTGCAGAAGGTATTTTGATATGATATATACCCCAAGCATAATCGATGGGATTATAGCCTTCTGCACAATTGATTTAAAATTTCTCAATACTTTGCTGTCTATCATCTAATTGACCACTCATTTACAAATAGCATTGACAACTTCTCCTGGCAAGTTACAAATTTGCAAGACTGATCGAGACTTTTTAACCAATACTACCGTTTGTGTGACGTTGGCCAATTTAACTTCAGACTTATCCTTAATACAAAAAATTTCAAAACCAAAAATAATAGCTCTTGTAAAAACTTTTCGCAAATACATCCGAACACATACAACATCAAAAGGCATTGCTTCATTAAAGTGCGACACCTTACAATTCAAAACCACATATTCATAAATAGTTCTAGGCGTCTTATGTTTTCTAATTAAATCATAAAAAAACCTATCTTTAACAAGATTGGACCACTTGGCATAATTTGAGAAATAAACATTCCCAATCAAGTTTGAGTCATCCTTCGAAGTCTGGAATTTCTGCTCATAAAGCAATTTAACAGCTCGAAATTTTCTGACACTTTCTCGGCCAGAGTCAATTCCGGAGAATTGAGATTTGTACAAGCTCAATTCTCGCTTATTAATATCCTGCGGTTTCATACCTTCAAGAAATCTCTTAAGAAATGCTGGAGGATCGACAATTGAAATTGTTGAATGCTCAAGATTGACACAGGAGAACACTAAATCCCCCAAAGCAACTCTCTCATATCTTCGAGCTGGTAATACTTTTAAGAAATCAAACTTTAAGTGATATAGTTTTCTAAATCCGTAAACATTATCTAACCACAAGCGAACTTCCACTATATCTGTTGCTCGCAAAAAGCCAAGCACATTAAGTTTAACTGAGTTTGTTACCAGAGCATTCTTGCCATTCCTTGAATATCTCAAAATTTGATTATTAATAGGCAATAGACTAAACTCTCTGGCCTGCCCCATCCAATCAAAATAATTTCCAAAATCAATTCTTTTGATAAACAATTGAATATTTTTATATGAAATAGGAAATCTCAGAATGAACACCATTTGATTTTGAGGCCCATCAAAGGAAGCAGTCATTCTAAAATTATTTTTAGGATAATATCGTTCTATAATTTTGTGATTGAGTGTACGAATCATAAACATAAATCATCATTATTATTCGGAGGCGGAGAACATTATTACCGCATTATTCCCCCCAAAAGCCTGGGAATTGTTAAGGACTACATTGACCTTAAGTCTTCTACTTCGATTAGGCACACAATCAATCACACATTCCGGATCTTGCTCGTACAGATTTATAGTGGGTGGAACTCTTTGATTTTTGATCGCTAAGCAGCAAGCAATGGTCTCTAAAGCTGCCCCTGCCCCCATGGTATGCCCAACCATAGACTTTATTGAGCTCACCGGGATACTTTTCGTATTTTTAGCAAAAACACGATTGATAGCGACTGTTTCGGCCTTGTCGTTTTCTTTTGTTCCTGTTCCGTGCGCACTAATGTAGTCCACTTTGTTTTTCTCGATACCCGAGTGCCTTAAAGCCTTCTCAATACTACTACATACCCCAACTGGAGAAGACTCGGTCATATGAAATGCATCACATGACAATCCGTATCCTAAAACCTCAGCGTAAATACGATCTTTCCTTTTCTTCGCGCTCTCCAGACTCTCTAAGACGACAATCCCCGATCCTTCACCCAAGATCATTCCTTCGCGGTTCTTATCAAACGGTTGGCATCTTTGCTTTGCCATGGCATACATACGCCTAAAACCTGTAAAAGCACTTCGCGATAAGGCGTCCGCCCCCCCGGCGATCATCACATTAGTCTTTCCTGCTTTAATCAAATCAAAAGCCCTTCCAATAGCAAAATTGCCGGCAGCACAGGCATTCGCAAAGACAAAATTTTCTCCGACTAATCGAAAATACCGTGCCACATTAGCTGAGATTGAATTAGCCGGATAAAGCAAAACACGGGCCCTTCTCACTTTTTCTTTGTTAACAAGAGTGTGCTTAATAATCTGCTCCGCAATCTGCGATTCTCCCATGGTTGTCCCGATACAAACACCGGCGTGTTCTGTTCTCAAATAGTTCAAACTTAAATCTGCATCCTGAATTGCTAACTTTGTCGCCGCAATAGCGAATTGAGATGCTTTTCCCATTTGCTTTAATTTTGAAACAAGTATAAATTTTTTTGCATCAAACCCCCTTACCTCTCCCCCATAATGCCGATCATAGGCTGAGGTGTCGAAGGACGTTATCTTACTGATCCCCGACTTGCCGGCCATCAAATTTTTCCAAAACTCTTCCCAGCCGATGCCGAGGGATGAAATGACCCCCAGGCCGGTCACGACGACACGACGTTCTGATTTCCCTTGATTTTTAGCTTTTATCATCGCAAAACTTTATAAGTTATAAATACGTCGGCTATTTCATTCTTTTCTTGGGTAATTTTTATATTGGAATAGCCGCCGGTTTGAAGCATTTTTGTGGCTTCGGCTTTTAAGGAAAGAACATCCCCAATCGCGACGGACTGGAAAAATTCTACTTTCATTTGACCGAGCAAATACTTGACCGTTTCTCCCGGCAGGACTTTACTAAGGTTATACAACACTAAAGCCGCCTGGGCGGCGGCTTCGATGAGTAACACTTCGGGAAAAATTGGGGATCTTATTTTTTGATGATCGGCGGGCGACTCGACTTTCGGGGGGACCCTCGGGACACCCTGAACCTCTATGGAGGCCCGCGGTTCTCCCTCTGTCTCGAACGGGGTCCGCGGAACATTCCCGCGCCCATCCCACGCTTCCCACCCCGCTTCCCAGCCCTCGCACCACCATTCATTGGCGGTGATATTCTTGAGCGCGACCAAACTCTTCCCTTTTTTTATCTCCACCACGCGGTCGATCATCAAAAAAGGATACGCGTGGGGAAGGATTTTTTTCAACTGCACGTATTCGATGGCTGACTGTTTCATGGACTCATTTCCCGTCGACAAAGAGACATTTTTGTGATTATTTCCCAAGCATTATTGCCTGAACTACAAAGACTACGAATACAATAAAAGTCCATATTCTAAATATTTTTACATACGTCTTTGACGGCTCTTCGTTTAGACTCTTAATCTGATATTTTCTTATAAATCTCCAACTATCCCTCGCCACAAATTTGTAATTTGAAAAACAAAGTAAGCTAATAAATGCGCATACTGCGAAGAATATTTTTCCTACAATAACTCCGTCTTCCATGAGGAACTAAGGATAGTCCTTGATTTCTCCATCTTAGATTTTTTTCTACGGGTTGTACAAAACTCAATAATTTTACTCATGAGGACGATATTCCCTATAAGCTAGCTCGACCAAAGCATCATCTATGCCTTCCTCAGTTAAATACTGATGTCCTGGCTTATCTTGCTCAATCAAATTATCGGCAAGTAATACGATTGTTTCCCAGTTACCAACGGACAATTTCCATAAAAATTCAAATATAGTCTTTTTATTAATTACTAAAAATAATTTCTTCTCAGTCTCTTGATTATCGGGAATAGACATTAGGACAAATTTATTCACACCAATACTTTTAACATTTTTGCAATCAGCTAAGTTTGTCTCTTCATTTGGTTTCTGAGATAGTTTTAGGAAGATATTTCTTATCTTTATTAAATCCTCCCTTGACTGAATATCGATCCTAATAGTAGGGCCATAAGCGCCTTCATAGAAATCCAATAAAACACATTTTTTCCCATTTAATTCATTCATTTCACTTCCTATCTACGCGCATAATCCATTGGCGAAACATTCCTCGATATGAAGAGGCGGCTGAGGTTCTGAGCATACATCTGTTGAGTCATTTGAATTTGGTTGAAGAAACGGAGGAATAATTCCTGGATTAACATTTTGCCATTTAGTATTCCATTGATCCCAAGGATTATAATCCCAGTGTCCTTTGGGATGAAATCTGTCAGGAGCATGCCAGCGCCACTCACCTCCTTTTGGATCAAACCAGCGAGGGGTGGCTTTAGAAGAGGTTTTTGAAGGAAATCTCCAAACCCATTCAGAAGTCCACCCTGGCGGCTTTGGATAATTCATTGGTGTTTTGGGAACTCTGAGAATTTCCATCAGTCCGAACGGATCAGTTGCATTTATGGGGTTGTTAGATACATACGTAAATAGATTCATCGAATCAACATACCCAATCGGGTCTCTCTGCAAAAATCTCCCTATCTTTGGATCATACATACGGCACTCTGCCGGAACGGCAAGGAAGACAGTTCCTATAAATGCTATCAAGAAATTAAGGATACAAATGCGCCTCACGGGTTCCCCCCATGGAAAGTTTGTGTTCGATATGATTTTGCTCCTGAATCAGCCAATAATTTTTCGGCAAGGGCGGGGCGATGCCCAATTCATAAGCCTTGCGCATAAGTTCTTTCCCCTTGATGATATGCTGGTCGCGTATTCGTAACTGCCGCTTTTCTTCTTGCATCCTTGAGAGAGGATCTTTGAAAGCTTGAAGGATATAATCATTTTGATCATATTTAACCATCTCAAAATTCAAATTTGCAAAAAGGCGGTATACCTCCGCGGCCTTGGGATTAAACTTGAGGGACTCTTCAAAATAACGAATTGCCTTCGGGGCATTGCAGTTTTTTGCCCAGTAGCACGCGTTTTCGGCAAAAAGTTCAGCGAGGAGTTCTTTGTAATTCATTGTTTTTAAATAAACTCCTGAGTCAATGCCGCGGCGCGGGATTTCCATATCATGGGTATAATCTTCGTCTGAAGCGTAACCACCCCCGCCGGTTGCCTCGATATTTTGCATTTGTAATTTTGGATCGACGTATCTTAAAAAAAGATGCTGCGGGGCACTGACAGGATAAACGGGATAACCAAGCCGTTGGGCCAAGGCAAGATAAAGCAACGGCATCGTAAAACAGCTTCCGCTTTTTGTATCTAAAAGACCGTTGATATATCGGTTCTTGAGTTTTTGAGCGTAAGGATCCTCGGTGTCATAATGAAATCCTTGACGCTGATAAAGATAAGTATTTAAAGCGCGGATCCGATAGTCGGGATCGGTATTGTTTCCAGTAAACTGTTGAATCTCTTTGACCATTTGATCCAGTTTGTTCGAGTAGTCATCGACATTAAGATCGGGATAGATTTCTTTGGCGAACAAAAGACAGACGCGGCTGATATCGATTTGGTCTTTTTCTAAAGATGAAAGCTGGTCGATAGACTGGATAATTTCTTCAGGGAATGCGGTCAGGGGAAAAATTGAAGTCATCATAAGGAAATGTAAAAAAAGAATGGCCTGTTTCATATTCTTAAACATCCTCGTCCGTTGGATAGCAGCCTTTTTAACTCTTCTTTTTCTGTGCGATGGAAATGGGCACATCCCAAAACCTTTCCCCACCCCGCTCCCCAGCCCTCGCACCACCATTCATTGGCGGTGATATTCTTGAGCGCGACCAAACTCTTCCCTTTTTTTATCTCCACCACGCGGTCGATCATCAAAAAAGGATACGCGTGGGGAAGGATTTTTTTAAGCTCGTGATAATATAATTCCATAAGAAATTCCTCAACTTGATACACATAAGCCGCCTGGGTGCAGCTCAGACATTTTTTAAAAAGCGTTTAATATCGTCATGATCTCCTGCCAAAATAAATTCTGCCAGGTCACCTTGCCAGCGAAATAAAATTCTCGCCTTAATACCTTTTCGAATTTCCCAGTAGTGATCTTTAAGGCGTTTTAAACCCATCCCCTTATAAACAGTCTTATCTCCAGACAAAATATCAATAGCCTGCACAGCCACTTTCTTTAGCTCTTCTTTTTCGATTGCGTGGAAACCCTTAAGAGACCGTTCGAACGAAGGCTTAAATTCAAATCTCATAAGGCTGAAAGTTTCTTTTTCGCTGCCGTCGCGCCGTCAAAAAATTGGCCTTTCGCCGCGGCTAATTTTTCAATCTTAGCCCATTCTTTGGCGGTATAGGGCGATTCGGCACTCATCCTGCAAGGGAGCAAAATGACCCCCTCTTTGCCTAACCCAAAGGCGACGGAGGCGCCTTCCACTAAATGTAAAATTTTCCGAATACGGTTAGGGATAGTAATCTGTCCTTTGGACGTTATTTTAGCTGTTTCGATCACGGTCATGCGAAGTCTCCTTATATAATTACTTCCTTACATTCTTACTTTAAGCATAGCGTGCGCGCTGGCGCTTGTCAAGGCTGAATCTCATGGCGGCTCATTCGCAAGCCGATATGATTCCTTCATGCATAAAAACGGATACGCGTGCGGCAGGATTTTTTGCAGCTGCGCGTATTCGATGGTTGAATGTGGCATAAATGATCTGAAAAATTCCCTTTGACCCTTAACTCTTTGAAAAATAACAGCTTGGAAAAATTATACACTGAATCCGCCAAAGAAGAAATAAAAAATTTAAGAACGCGGTACTATGGTTGTGCAAAGCTCCATAGTAATGAATTCCTTGTATCTTCTCATTCCCTTGGCGCGCCAATCAACTGCAGCACGTTCTTCTTCGTAAAAACATCCATCTCTTTGGGATTCTCAAGGAAATTAACAACATCCTTATAAACGAGTTTCCAATCAGCCTGATGAACGGCATCCCGCAGGTATGGCCTCCAATTTTTTTCCGTGGGCATCGTTCCCTTAAATCGCGTCTGGTTCAAGGCGTTACGCAGCAATGTCATGTTGGGCGCAATGCTCTTAAAACGAGACAAATACCACGCGATATCAAAAAAATCTCTGCCTTTAGTCAAGGGACGACCCTTCGGGTCGCCACTTGCCCGTGGCATGACCACGGGCAAGTACTGCATCAATCCACGGGCAGAGCCCGTGGCATCTGATGCTGTGTATTTACGGGTCAGAAACGCGTGAATTTTTCCCGCGAAAAGCGAAGGCAAATCGTAAGACAAAAAAGCGATAGGAAAAAATTTATTTACAACGTGCGTTGTCAAGACCGCCCCTTTGGGAGGCCGCGTATCGATTTCGACTTTAATGGAGAATTTCTGTCCGGGCAGCGGCGAAAGCCCTGCCTCATGCAATAAGCCTGTAAATTTGATAAAGGCCGACTGCACAATTTTTTCATCCTCATAGGAAACATTGACCGCGTAACCGGCCAAAATAAATTCCTGCTGAATAACACGCATTAAATTTAAGAATGAATACCGCGGTTTTTTATGCAGTGAAAAATCCAGATCTTCCGAAAAACGCGGCAGACCATATAAGAACCGCAAGGCTGTTTCGCCCACGAAAGCGGTCGTCTCAAATACCGTATGTTCGTACAGAATTTTCAATGCATACGCCTGCAAATATTCACGCATGGTGTTATATTTCGCTGCGTGAGACCTTTGCGCGGCCACTAATTCTAAGCAATAATCTTTCACAGTTTTTTGACTCCCTTTTTGTGATGTTTAATATACTGCGCGAGCAATTTCACCGCGCGCCTCAGACCCGGCTTCGCAAAACGGCGCGCATACTCGGATAATCGGCTCAGCTTAATATCTTCGACATGCTGTAGACGCAGCTCATTCAAATACTCGAGAGAAACCAGCTGAGGATTTAAATAGAAAAAATCCAACAGGGCTTTTTCAGGGGTCGCGATAAAAACAGTTTGTCCATTGAATGCCAAGGAGGTGTATCCCCAAAACAGCGATGGCTTGATATGACGATAATCGAAAGTGCCGACCGGCGTGTGAATGGACTCCGGCCGCCTTGTCGTGACCGATGTGTAGGTCGCAACCGCCTCCGGAATGAGGCCGTAGTATTCCAGGACCTTTTCCAAACTCATATAAGAAGGACTTTTAAGAATCGCGGCGACATAAAATTCCGATGGGTGGGTTTTTCGATACGGCTCAGCCAGGAGATAAAGGCCCCTTTTGAGCTGGATCAATTTCCCAGACTTTACCCAACGGCTCACCTGAACTTTCATGGATGAAGAGTCCGTCAGCCCAATGGATAAAATCCGGGTGTCAATAACCGGCAGGTCACGAACTTTTTGAAGGAACTGGGAGAATTTCATACTGATAACTTAACATATACGTTAAGTTATTGCAATATAAATATTTTCTTTTTTAGGAAAAATTTAGGAAAAATTTTGACATCCTCGGAATTTTTTTAGGAATTTGGGAATGAGACAATACACATTGAGCATTTCAATTATTTTTGCAACAAAAAGGCCAGATGTGACTCTGACCTCTTGACAAAAAATAGCTCAAATAAAATCGTGTTATTTTTTCATTGACGCTCTACTCCCTGCCCTGTCCCCGTTCCCTTCACTTGTCATACTCGTCAATCATATCCTTTAATCGCAGCATCTCTAACCTGTCCCTTTTAAAGTACCTGGTCCGTTCTCAAGAATTCCGGGGTTAGCTCAGTCCCCGCTTAAAAGAATATAAAGAGCGAAAGGAGGCCAAAACTTAAGCAGACCTGTGGAAAAATCCCGCAGGTGGTACACTTTTCCTGCTGATTTTTGGTACATTTTTAAAAGCGGATTGACAGCTTCCGTAAAAAAAGCCAGCGTTTAAGCTGGCTTGAAATTCTTACGGCTTCAAATAGAATTTTAATTCGTGTCTGTCCCTGTTTTCCTTATTTTCTCCTTGGAATTATCTTCTAAAATGCCTGTCCCCAAAGTGACTGTCACTTTTTTTCTGATTTTCTGGAGATTTCCGAAAGCGTCAGTTTTCGATCCTTCCGTAATCTTCTTAATGTGCTTCCAAATTTCATAACGATTTTATTTTCCGTCCCTAAATTTCATTTAATCACTTCAAATCGATGTTCCAAGTTCAATGTCTTGTGCGCTATTTAAAATAATTGCAAGGAAAAATAGCAAGATCATCTTTAATTTATTTCCCATTTTTAAACATACTCCTTGCAGGATTAAAATCCAACGTTTCTAAAATCATGCGCGGTGAAATGTCCGAATTGATTGAAGAATCGCTAATAACCTGACATATCCATGTATACATTCTTCTAATGTCTGCCTCTTCTGCGAACCTATAGCCTCGCCGATTTAACGCCCAAATCACACATTTTTTTGTAACATTTTCTTTCTTGGAGAACACATTAATTTCAGTCTTAACAAAATCTTTATTATTAATATGTTCTACAGTGAATTCAACTGGCTCATCATTGCTGACCTCATAACCGTCTAAATTCTTATTTAAGACCCATTGAATAGCTTGCTGTGCCGCTAAAATTTGATCATCACCAACAAAAGAATCCTCAACGTAACTTTGAGACTGAAGCAGATTCAATTGTTCTTGCGTAAGCACAGTAGCCAACGAAAGATTTACAGGAACATCAATTTCTTTTACATCAATGACGGTCTTTTTATCCGGGGAAAGAAGACCAGCAAGAAAACCGATTCTTTCTTCTCCGACATCACCATTAAACCAGTAAGCTTTTAAGTTATACTTCCAATTCAAACATTTAAAATCGAAAGTATATTCATAATTTAAATTAAAATGAGCTGTATCATCAATGACACTTGGCGTAACAAAAGTACCGTGCTTATAAGACTGGTAGGTTGCTTTCGTAATTTTATCACGGTAAATTTTTACTTCTTCCCTAGTCTTTTTTTCTCCAATAATACCAGAATCCATGTGTGTCCGTAAATCATCACCTATTGCATTCGTTAATTTAACACAAAATAAATTAACAAAAATAATAAACGCAATAAGGAAATATCTATTCGTAATGTTTATATGTTTCATACCCATGAAAATATTCTCCCGTTAAAATACCTGCCGCCCCATAAATTGGAGCTGCTATAGGATTAAATATATTACTAAACATTCCGGCTGAATCTCCTAAATTAGCAGGGACAAAATTAACACTAGCTCCGACACTGTTAAACACGCTTTGAGCTGTAGATTCTGGATAAAAAGCACTTGTCATATTGAAGTGTCCTGACGCTTCAACTCCTTGAGCCTGAAGGCCTCTTGCCGCTCCTAAAGCGGTGAGAGTCATTTCACTATGAAAATTATAAATAGTGTTGGGATGACTAGTCCAATATTGAGCAAATTGACGGGAAGCCAAACTTTTTCCAAATAACATTTGCATTCCACCACGGACAAAATCTGCTCCAGCCCCTCGTGATGGTGTATAAAGAACCCGTCTTCCTGTTTGATTGGCAACTTTGAGCGCTTTTTCTGGTGTTGTTGTTATACCCCGTCCTTCTACAAATCCTTCTTGTCCTGGTTTTATACCTGCTTTTGGGTCTGTAGCTTTAAGAGAATCATGAAAATAACTATCGACACCATTGGCAAGAGCTGATCCTACCAAACCACCTGCCAATCCACCAGCAAAACTATCACCATGACCTGTTCCTATGGCGTAACCGCCACCGACAGCAAGAGCCGCATAACCAAAACCTGCTCCCCATGCTCCTACTCCGAGTCCTACACCTCCACCCAGCACACCTCCCATCAGCCCTCCCATCAGGGCTCCTTGCCAGCCCCCTTCTAAACCACCTGTTATGGCTCCACCAATCATCCCACCTAAAGCAAACGCTATGGGCGCCCCAAGCCCTCCGGTAGCGACTGTCACTATGGCACCAACTACGGCTCCAACAAAACTCTTCCAAAACTTCTTCCATGACCACTTATGCCCATCCTTGTCGATGCGGTTAATGGGGTTGTTGGACGTATACGAATAGCGATTGAGCGTTTGAGGGTCATAAGGGTCCTGAACAATCGTATCAGGCGTGATGAAACGACCTAACGACGGATCGAGATAGCGCGCGCCCAGGTACAATAAACCACTCTCATCGTCGTATTGATGACCCGTAAAGGTGCGTTTGAAGTACCAGTTGGCGGTTGCCGCATTGTTCCCGTACTTGTCTCGTCGGGAAAAGGAACCGTAGGGATCGTACTCCACAATCTCTTCCACCGCGCCGCTGGAGTCCGTTACCACATTCAGAG
>CAYHTV010000025.1:0-21524 GCA_964359575.1 uncultured Planctomycetales bacterium | reverse complement strand
TCCCTTCCATTTGATACAAACCGCTGCCGCCGATAATACCGACTTTGGACATGATTGACCTCCGTATAATAGAAATTCGAGAACCGACGCCTCATCAACTTTATTCCAATTCTACATAAAATCCACTGACGCGCTTAATTTTTTTTACATCACCTCCTGCGCTAAAACAGGCGAAGAAGAAATTATAGAATAAGGTAGAACTTGAGCATATCTCATAGTCTCTCCGTTACGGAATTGTTTCGACCGCGAGTTGTTCGGGAGCAATAATTTCTTTATTTTGATCGATGGTATGAACTGCTTTTAACGGTGTAAAAATTCCTGTTGATACATCACCGATGGAAAATAAAATTTTCTCTTTATTCTGACTACTGTTGATATAGTCAACAGCGATCGGAACCTTAGTCGAATATTTTCCTTTTAAAGTAGCAGCAAATCCATACCGCTCTTGATTCGGATTATTCACCTGTCCAATCGGAACTTGCCGCAGACTTTGATAAAGAGGTGGGCCGGAGAAAATATACCCGGTGATATCATTAGCGCCAAACGATCCGCCCCAAGTCAATCTTGCGGTAAGGAAAAATAATTCCGGAGAAAGATTAGAGTCAGCTGTTCCCATAACCTCAACCGCGTAAGCATCCGTAACAGACAAAAGCGTCTGCCAGGCACCGGAAATCTTAGCTTGAAAATGCGCGCCTGCCGGACCCCCTCTCGCGATCTGCATAGGAAAAGACATGACATTAATGGCGGGAGAATACCGCGTAGGCATTTTTATATCATTCACGACATTGCTCCCGCTAATAATTTGGGGTTGGCTTTTGATGGCCAATGTTTGGGGATCCACACTCATTTCGTATATTGAATACGAGGCCGGCGGTATAGAAAACCCATTTGTTTGAAAGCGTAATAACAATTCATTGAGTTTCGGATCGTAAAACAGCGTTATGCCGGACGGAAAATCTCCGCTTTGGTTAACCGTATAAATTTTTTGCCAAGTGGGCTGATTTGTATAATTGAAACTTTTGCCAAGCCAAATTTCTAAATAAGGAGCGGGGACATTGTAACCGACGACAATGCCGCAAAAATAATACTGTTCGAGGGTCGCTGGATTAATCGCCTGATCGCAGCCGACAATTGCTCCCGCTGGCAATGTGATGGAGCGATAAACAAAATTTTGGGGAGATCGAATGTTAGGAATAAAAATTTCATGAAATGCTGGAATACCCCGACCCCAAATCTCTTCAAAGGTAATATAAGTAAGTCCAGCTAAATCCTTATTGATCCGTATATCATTGAAGCTTCTGGGGAAGCCGTTTGTTGGCTTTTGATAAAGAACAATTGCTGGGGAAGCAACGCCAAGCTGCGAGTCGACCTGAATAAGTTTAATTGACATTGTCTGATAATTGGTGGGAACATCCAACGTCGGATAGACTACGAAATAATCATAGTTTGGCTGTTTTAATCCCGTTTTAGTTATGCTAGGGGAAGTCACTTCGGCGGCTTGGCTGTAAAATACAGTAGAGTGATAAAACGCTACCCAAACGACGCTTACAATAAATAATCGCGAGATCTGCTTGAATCTATTTTTCATTTTCTTTTCCTTGATAGCTTGCGTATTGTTAAAATAAAATATATCTTTAAGTACACATACTCTCACCGCAAAGTGTCAAACGAGGATTTGACCTTAACTTTATTCCTAAGGACAAGAAGGTAATGCCATAGTTTTTAGCACGCCGACATTATCAACCGTAAGCCGATAACAATTACTGCCATTGGTGGCCCGCAAGACTAACCCTTTGTTCTGGGTGCGTACCGCCACATCCGCGTTAACGAACGTAGCGTTGCCGGATTCTTCCTGAAGCACAATTGTTTTTAAGCCCGTTGTCACGATGCCGGGGGCCAGCTGATAACCATTTTGCGTAAGGTTATTGGTAATTAAGTTGTCATCGCCACCGAAGCCTTCATTGATAGCATAGCGATGGTTCGGCTTTGTACTATTCTCTTTACCGAAACGATTCGCTGTGATCACATTGTACTGGGCGGTTTCACCCGGATTCGTACTGAACGTCAGGGCATCCGCGATATTCACGCCCGCCAAAGAATTATCCTCAAAATAATTACCAATGATCCGCCAGCCGTTAAATCTTCCGCGGCCAAGAAGCCCCTCCTTCTGATGTTCCTCTATAATATTCCCTGACACAAGATTATCATTGGCCCAATGTCCGATGATGCCGCGCTCGCCATCCCAAATATGATTATGACTGATCCGTGAATCCCATCCATCAATGTAGACATTGCTGGAATCCGGATCCGTTGGCAAGTCCTTACCATTGCGGCCCACAAAACTATGATCCAATACCGAATCCGAATTGACCCGGACACCATAAACCTTATTATCGGTGATCCAGCTATTTGTAATAGTATTATCCAAGACATTGCTGCCGGATGTGCTGTAACTAAAATTAATCCCCCAACGGCAGTTCCGGATAACACAATGATCAATGGTAACATTTGAAATATCTGTACCCACCAGACAAGCCCCCACATTAGGGTTATTGGCCTTATTACCATCCATGATCAAGTTTCGAAAGGTCGCATCTTCGGAATTCTGCGCATTGGGTGATATACGAAAAATATCTGTGTTAGCCCCTGCAGCCAGAGTCACTGCCGCGGCCAGATCTTGACCTTGGATCGTTACATTACGTTTGGTTATGTTGACTGTTTTACTCAATAGATACGTCCCCTCCAAAAGGACAACCGTTCCCCCTTGTATGGGTAACGAATCAATAGCCGCTTGAATGATAACATCATCATTAAAACCAGCGCAAATATATTCCGCTTGTCCCTTATCTTGCGTGTCAGAAGCCGCGACAATGACGGTCACCGGCGAGCGATCGGATCTTAGCAGTGAAGCCGAGCCAGGAGTCTGAGGTTCCGTGGCGGTGCCCAGGGTTGAGGAAATAAAAGCGAAAATACCTGTAAAAATCAATACATGGCAAATTTTAATATTACGCATAATCTCCCCCTTTTGTTCAAAAAATTCCCAATATTTAACTTCTCTCTTACGGCTGTACCGTAATGGCTACGGCATCGCTGGCGCTCAAGGGCCCATTGCCACTACAGGTTGCTGTGTTGTTCCAGATAAACTGGGCGTAAGCCGATAAACCAGCCGTTCCTGCTGGGATGGAAATATTAACTTGTCCAAAGCCAGTAGAATTCGTGCTGATTGGCACAGTAAAAAATTGTTGTTGGTTCAAACCTACATGAAGGCGAACACCCGCAATTGAGGTACCCGTTGTATCCGGGCTATTAGCTAGTACCAATAATCCTTGCGCATTCGGCGGACCACTCGTAGAAGTCAACGTAAACGGTCTACCATCTTGAGGCATGGGGAAGGCACTAATAGCAATGGGGCCTTGGCAGGTGTGCGTTGATCCACCATAACGTTGCAATCCTTTTGAAAGCGTGGGCACCAATTTTGTATTTTTTCGATTAGCACCAAACTCAGGAAAGTCAGCAGCGTCGTGCATTGGGGCATTTAAAGTGAAGGCCTCTAATCGGCCAAAACCTTTAGAAGCTATGATCTCAGACATCCCATCATTATTGATATCGGCAAAGGTAGGCTGATATTGCTCAACCCAAGTCGCTAATCCAATGGGAACTGATAGATAATTGTTAAGTAAATATGGGAATCCTGGCATAGTGTTTCCGAATCGATCAAAGGCAAATATTGCATCAAAATGACCCCCTATACCCCCTGTGGCACGGTAATTCATTGCTTCCAAAAAGATGTCTTGGTACCCATCTCCATTGAGATCAGCAATCCCTACATCGGTTGCACTGCCATAGGGGGCAGGAATATATTGCGGGAATCCCGGCCATAACTGACCTTGCCAATCAGCAACGTAAATTTTGACGTTATCGTGGTAAATGATCTCCAGCGTGTGATCATTGTTCAAGTCACCAAGCGTAGGTTGCCGACCATAAGTAGCCTGTGCCCCATTGGGCCATCGAGCCAGTTGCTGGCCATTACGATCGAGAACAAAGTGTTCTTGAACTTTCGTATTCCAATCCTGCGTCTTCAAGACCACCTCGGCGTAGCCGTCGCCATTGACATCTCCCGCCACAATCTCTCCCATGTTTGGCAGCAGTCCATTCACTGACCATGACCATCGGGGATTGCCGTTGAGCTCGAAGGCGAGCACACCGACACCCACCGAGGGATATATACCGGTTGCCACGGCAATGAGAATAGCCGGTCCCTTCCCATCACCAAAGTCAACCACCGCGGGATCGCTCAAACGTCCACTCGCCCGTAGTATCGCTAATGGAGACCCACTGGCGTTGGTCACTTGGAAATTCCCTGAGATGTTGTCTAGCGTCAGGATCTCCAGCTTTCCATCATTATCTAGGTCAGGTACAAGAACAGGATGAAATTGATCCCAACCACTCGAAGTCTTAAATTGAAGTAAATGGTTGATCAGTTGTCCTGTGGGCGAAATAATTAAGATCCCGCCTCCATTCTGCGTATTACCTGCCATAGCAATAATTTCTGAATCAGGTCCCCCTGCCACATCCCCAACAGCCACGATCGAAAGTCTTCCGCAAAGAGCTGAACTAGTTTGATGGTAGGGGGCAAGGACCGGAAAGCCGGGAAGTAACGTACCCGTCGCACCATCCCAGGCATAGATACCTTGTTTAATGGCGATATGGCAATTGGCAGAACCATCCGCTTCCATCAATGCGGAGGCAATAAATGGTTTACCATTCTGATCCCATCCAACCTTTGGCTGGGTAAAAGTGCTTGAACTGGTGCCTTCTTGAGCATAGGCTGTCCAGAGATAGGACGGCCCGGATGTCGCCGAGGCCGTTGATGGGCCCGTGACTGGTACTGAAGCTACAGGGTCATTGGCAACGACGAAAATGCGTTTCGGCTGTGAATTAATTAGGGGTGGAAGCAATTGCGTCGTCTGCGACAACTCCGCAGCATGAGGCGCACTATGAGAAAAATAAACCAGAATGAAAAATGTTACTAGGCCGGGTATGAAATACTGTATTGATCGAAACATATCTTCACCTCGCTTTTTTTAATTTTTTAATCAAAAATGGACGTTGTCCTACGCTAGATTTTGAGTGTCACCTATCGTTCTCATTTTGGCCTTAAAATAATTTTACTTTCTTTAAACACCAAGGTGAAATTATCGATTTGATTAGTCTGAATCAGGCTTAATAAAGGCTCGGTCTCGATATCAAAAGAACTAAATGATTTTGCTTCGAAAAGTCGTTCTTCAACTGTAGAGGTACCAGCGGGTTTTAAGTCTAAAAAATTTACTTTTATTTCTTTTCCATCTGTCTTTGTAATAACATATCCCCTGAAAAACAGTGCACCTCTGGTTTGATTATTGATATCTATGGTTAATCGACTGCTCCCTTCCATATTGTGCTTTTCATCTACTTTGAAAGTCCATTTTTTAACAACCGCTATCAGTGTGCCCCTCTCCAGCTTCGTTTCCCCAGACAAAACTATTTCTTGCTTGGGCATATGTGTAACAAAGTACATCATTGCACAGCCATTCAAAAGTATTGCCAAGCAGGAAATAACAATTAATTGTGTGCCTTTATTCATTTTCAAAGGTTTAAATAATGCTGCGTATAGGAACCTGCCGCACCTTTACAATTAGAAGGATATGATAAAAAAATGTATAGAAAATAGGACCGTCCCCATTTTTTATTTTTTAAAAATATGACTGCAATGATCATTCCTCAATGATAAGACCATCGATAAATTCTTTACCCGCCTTTTGTAATGACGGCGTAAAATTTTCAGCATTTCCTCTCTCAGAATAGACAATATCCACGATATAATTTGGTTGTTTTGGATGAATAAAAGAATACCCGTGCATTTTCAAACTTGATGGAATTCCATGTTTTTTCTTTTGTCTCACATCGATAACACTTATTTGGTACTCAACTGAGAGAGAACCAAATCGTTCATTTAAATTATAATTTGACTTTATGCCTTTGAATCTCCCAACATCCACAAAATTCTCTTGCATCTGTTTCACAGTCTCTAAAAATTTATCCGCATTCTCAAAATTTTCATCAATAGGTACAACGGTTAGAGAACACATAAATGTATGGGAAGGACTTTCCAACATCTTACTAAAGTTTAATCCGCCATTAGGATTGTTTGTGATTATATACCAATCTTCTCCTTGAGGAGGCAAAATAGATAAACCTAAATTTGAAATTCGTTCAGAGGAATTCTTTAGGGGAACTAAAGTGGGCTCAGCCGCATAACATCTCCCTATCAGAAAAAGAGATATTAAAAAATACATAATTTGCCTTAATGCTTTAGTCATTTTTCTACTGATTTCGTTTTCCTGAAACGGTAATAACCAATGTTGCAACATAGTCCGTGTCTTTGGGGAGCTTAGGGAACTCCAGCTCAGGAAAAGCTGCTGAATATGGCTCGACCTTCAATAAGTTTATTTTATATTTCGAGATGTAAATCTCGGAATATAATCCACCATCTGATAAAGACGGCAAGTCATAATCTGCAATTTTAAAATTACCAAGATCTACTTTGTCTTTTACAGCATTGATCTCGATAATCGCAACCCCACGCCAAAAGCAGGTAACACCAGAAGGACACCGAGAATCTCCAGCAACCTTAATAAATTTTATTTGGAGATCCTCGGATTTAATAAACGCTGTTTGATTGAATCTGAGCTTAAATCGTTTATTAAGTTTAGTATAAACTATTTTAGGGGATTTGGATTTTAATGAAATTGGAAGAAGGCGGTTTTTCTCCGGCAATACCTCTGCAGTCGCCTGACTCCCTACCACAGTATATTGTCCAAAAGAAAAGACACTAAAAATGATGGCATAAAGCAAGGTAGGAACATATTTCATAAACTCTCTTCCTCCGATTAACAAATAATGGTGGGAAATAAAATGGAGGGAAAGCAAAAAGGTCGCTGTCTCCTTTTTCCAATTACACCCCTAATTTTTTCATGCCAAAGATATTGGCGCGGTAGTTGATTTCCGTTGGCGAAATCTTGTGCCCCTTGCCGTGACGGGGAAGAAATACGACCTCAACGCCGGAAATTCTTCCCTGAATATAATTTCCCGATGGCGGGCCGAAAGGCGTCGAAATCGAAACCTCCTGTACACTTTCAATCCCTTCCATTTGATACAAACCGCTGCCGCCGATAATACCGACTTTGGACATGATAAGATCTCCTGTTTCAGCTGATAGCTATTTTTTCAACTCCCCCGCCTTTTGTTTCGCCGCCGCTAAGGCGTCGCTAAACATCTTCTCTATATTATAAGCGGCAAAGACATCCATAGCGGCTTGGGTCGTACCACCTTTCGACGTCACTTTAGCGCGCAATAGCGCGGCATCGTCTTTGGATTTTGTCAAAAGATGCGCGCTGCCGATTAACGTCTGATAAACCAAATCTCGGCTTTGCGCCGCTGTTAAGCCGATCGCCTGCGCCGCTTTCATGAAACATTCGGTGAAAAGAAACACATACGCCGGGCCGCTGCCCGAGGCCGCCGTAATAGCATCCATCACATCTTCCGTGACAATAACGGTCTTGCCAAGACAATGAAAAATTTTTTGGGCTAATTTTATGTCCGCGGGCTTGGCAAATTTTCCCCCAGCGATAGCGGTGATTCCCTCTCCAATCTGCGCCGGCATATTGGGCATGGTCCGAACCACCCGCACACCGCCGCCTAATTGTTTTTCCATATAAGAAATCGTGATACCGGCCGCGATCGAAATAATCAGTCTTTGACCGCTGAGCGGCTTCATACACTCTAAAACACTATCGATATCTTGGGGCTTGACGGCAATGATCACGACATCGCTTCTTTTAACAGCAGTCGGCAAATCCGCTGCCGCAATTTTATATTTCCGGCGCAGAACATTCCGGCGCTTTTCATCCGGCTCGCACACAATCACTTTAAACTGCTGGCGCACGCGCTCGATGATCGCGCTTCCCATATTCCCGCCGCCGATAATAGAAATAGTCTTCATTGAAATATCGCTCTCCCCACCCTTACCATATTGGAACCCTCTTCAATGGCAATTTCAAAATCTTCCGTCATGCCCATTGACAAATATTGCATTGTCACGTTAGGCAGACCGGAAAAATTTTGGGTGGCTGCGTCACGGATTTCCCGCAATTGTTTAAAACATCCGCGCGCAACTTCTTTATCATCCGTCAAGGGACGACCCTTCGGGTCGCCACTTGCCCGTGGTTTCATGCCACGGGCAAGTACTGCAGCTAAATCCACGGGCAAGCCCGTGGATTTAGCTGCAGTAAATGGGGCCATGGTCATCAGGCCTAAAATTTTGACCCGTTTCAATTTGGCAATATCCGCGATGAGCGCTAACGCCTCGGCCGGTTCCACCCCGAATTTCTGCTCTTCCCCGGAAGTTTTCACTTGCACCAAAATCTCAGCCTCCCGCCCTAATTTTTCCGCCTGCCTCTCAATTTCCTTGGCAAGCTTCAAACTATCCACCGACTGGATCACATCACACACTTGCAGCGCGGCCTTGACTTTATTGGTTTGTAAATGCCCGATTAAATGGCATTTCAAATTCGGATAAGACTTCTTCAATTCCGGAAACTTCTTTTGCGCCTCCTGAACTTTATTTTCAGCGATATGGACGATACCGGACTCGATTGCTTCTTTGATATTCTCAACAGATGCAAATTTGGTTACCCCAATGATGATAACTTCGCTGGGATTTCGTCCTAACTTATTGCAAGTAGAAGAGATTTTACTTTGAATTTCGGAAACTTGATTGTGGATCATTAAGCGCATCTGCGTCAGCTATGGGCCTTTGTACAACTAAAGAAAAAAATTTGGATTTATCATTGAGGAGACAAAGGCCAATATTGACTACCTCAATTCTTTTGGTTCTACAAAGGTCAATAAATACCTCAACTTATGTGGGCTAAAATAGCACAAAAGGTTAGACTAGTCAACCCAACTTAAATTTTCCCCAACTTAAATTTTTTAAAAAATATTCCCTCAAAGGTGTTAATTCAGCCGAAAAATTCCAGCCTTCGCCAAACTTGCCTTTCTTCAAAGTTTAGTTTATAGTTAATCGTATTGCGGGTATCACGCATAACCGGTAAAGGCAATATTTTCGCATGAGACTTAAAACTAAATTTTTCAAGAGGTTTCGGATTGACCCAAAATTATTTTGGGTTGGGATATGGATTTTTGCCTGCCTGACAACCGCTATGGCAGCGCAAAAGCAAAATCCCACGCAAGGTCCATCTCCCTACCGGCCTTTTGGCAATTATGATTATACCGCGGTTTATTCAACTATTGACATTGGCACTTTCGCCAGCTCTTTAGAATTAATCCAGTTTGATTCTGACCAAGCGATAAGCTCTCCCCGGGTTGTTTTACATACAACGCAGAACGGCAGGGCTATAAGCAACGTAAAAATTCGCCGCCTTGCCCCGCAGGTCAGTTTCTTTTTCTCTGTGACTTTTATCGAATATTTCCCCGGTATTTTTAAATCTTTTTACCAAATTGCAATCCCTGACATCCGCAACCCTTCCGTTTTCATAAAAACGCAAATTCAACCGCCACCAATGACGCAATACGAAACAATCATTGGTTTTGACCAAACCTTTGACCCAAAAACAGGTGATTATTATTATGTGGCCGGTGTCATGGACCTAAACGGACCTAAAGATTACTTTAACATTTGGATAGGAAAAGGCGGCCCTTTCTCTCAGCCTATTTGGCAGATATCCTATAGTGTAACGCAAAGCGGAGATACGCCAGGCGGACTGAGGCTTCATATGGATTCAAAAAATGATCTCGTGGTACACTACCACACCTTTGGCTATACGATTCAACCATTTTCGGTAAGCCTCTATGAAATGAAATTTGCCACGCAAAATTTTCCAATCACCAGCTTCCCCAAAGTCATTAACGGTTCCGTTACCCCGGGAATATCGACACAGTTTGACCGGTCTGCAAAAGAATATTCTACCTCGCTTTCGTCTGCGTTCTTTTTGGATTATCCTAAGGGCGGGGGTATCGCAATGCTTCACTACATCATGAATCCTGATCCAACCGGATGGAAAAATATGTTGTCACTTAATGCTGAATTTGGGTCTTCTATGGATGCGGACTTTTCCTCTGCGCAACCCATTTCTTGGTTAATTGCAGGTGTACTTGACCCCTCCACGTACTATAAAGATAAAATTGAGGCATATCTCTTTCAACCTCCGTGGAGCAATAATCCGCAATTATTTCCGGTGGACAAGCTCACAAACGGCGAGACCTATGAGATTGCCGCAACCTCAAACGAGTTTAATCCACAAGTGCCGATTGTCGCGATCAAATACCCTTCTCCTGAGCTGCGCTACACCACGTGGGACCCTAATACTTATAGTTTTAAACCTATGCGGCGGCTGATGACCTTCCCGGGATGGAATAGAATTCCCGATGCCGGAAATCTGGAAGTGATTAAAATACAATAATCCCTCATTTAACCTCGTCTTCCACAAAATCAACTTTCGGATCCAGGATTTCTTGGATCACAAAATCCAACGCCCGCAGATAAAAGGCAAGCAGCTCTTCTTTTGTTTTCTGCGGCATACCCTTAGAGATAAATTTTTTGATCTCTAAAGTGCGCAAATTGTAAAGTCCAGCATTAACCGGCCGGCCGGGAAATTGCTTATTCAAATAGTAAAAATACAGCGGCAGCTGGAAAGACTTTATCTGATCGCGGATATTCTCCCGGGAAAATTTCAAATTCGCGATTTTTTCGAACGATCCTGGCATTTGGTCAATACTGCCGGTCTTATAATCCAAAATCATGATCGTTGTGTCTTTAAGTTCATCAATCCTGTCCACGATAAAAATAAATTTCGTCTCAGCGCCAGCGAGAGGCAGAACATCTTCAAAACGGTTTTCCAAATATAAGATTTTTTCAATCTGGCGCTCGGGGTTAAATTCTTCATTATCCAAAAACCGATTCAGCCGCTCTGCCAGGACCGATTTTATCAAGAAGGCGTCGGCTTTCATGCTGCGGCCAAAGGTATCATCGAACTTTTTCTCAAAGGCATTTTGGAAATACCGCCGAAAACCGGCGTTGACCAGCGGCTTATTATTTAAAAAAGTTCTAAAGCAATGCTCCAGCAACTCATGCGCGAAAGTACCCACCTGCCGCGCCTGCGGCTCATCCAGCAGATCTTCCTCCTCCTGCATCTGTAGAACATATTTGTAATAAAACTCCAGCGGATTTCGTAAATACGCATTCACGCTCGAGGCGGAATAGCGGTGGCACTTGAGGACCTCCAGCATTTCCGGAGTTTTCTTAACAGCCCTTTTATAGGAAGATACCTTGGCTTCGAAACTTGCCTTCACCATCGGGATAATTTTCTTCTGCCGGCCCTGTTTTTCTTGCTCCCAGATAAGCTCTTCGATAAACCGGCTTCTTTCCTTATCCTTTCCTTCCTGATAAATCAAGTGCACCTGTTTGGCAGAAGAAATGAGCCGCATAAACTGGTACCGCTGGATTTCTTCTTCCAGCTCCAAGCGATCCAGATTTAAACCGATCATAACCTCGCGCGGGATCAAAGGTTCGTAAATCTGCAATGTGGGCAGCGCGCCTTCGTTGACATCGAGCATAATCACATTTTCAAAATTCAACGAGCGGGTTTCAAAAAGCCCTAATATCTGCAAATCTTTTAACGGCGATCCCACAAACGCCACAACCTCACGCGAAATCTTACTGTCAAAGATCCGAAAAATATCCTCCTGCGGGAAATGTTCCTTTTTAAAAGCCGCCCGCAAAAATTCATCTTGGATGGCGTACATTTTTTGCACGATATTGATATTGAGCGGATAGTGATGTAAAAAACTTTTATCGATCAGCATATCCAAAAGCCGGCCTAGGCCGGAGGCAAAATCATGAAAATTTACAACCGTCTCCCATTGCGCGAATAATAATTCATGAATGCTTACTAAAATTGCCTGCAATTGCGCGCGGCTCATGCCGAGCCCCATCCGGTCCAAAAGTCCGCTGGTAAGCATATAAAGCTCATCAAGGGTTTCCATATCCTCAAGTTCAAAAAAAAGGCTTCCGGAGAGGGGCGTCTGTGCTTTACCGGTAAGGATTTCTTCAATTTTATGAATAAGGACACGCGTGATCACAGGGTCAGAACCAAGCCGTAGATTTTTTATAAAGGGATGTCCCATGGCCTTCAGATAATCTTTGGCATAATAACGATGATCTTTTTTAGAAAGCTGGCTTTGGAAAATATACCCAAAAAGCGTATACAAACTGCTGCGCTTTAAAGGGTATCCTAACGAAATGTTAAAATCCCCAACCAGCGGTGTTAGCTCAGAAATGAGAGGAATGATGTGATTTGGGTTGGGCATCACAATCACCGTCTTGCTTAAATCAGCCGGCGATCTGTCTTTAATTTCTTTAATGATTTCGCGGGCGGTGGCGACTTGCGAATGCAGATCAAAACTGGAATAAAGTTTAAGATCAAATTGCGCAGATGGGAGTTGATCCCCTTCGGTAATCTTTGTTTCTAAAGCACGGGCGATGCGCTTTAAGACCGGCCACTTGCGTTCATCCCCCTGGAAAATCAACACAGCGATTTGTCGCTGGTATAAGTTTTCAATAACCTGCTGTTCGCAGCGGTTGAAATAAAAAAAATTGCAAAATACAATTTCATCAAATTCCGTGAAGGACACCTTCTCGATCGTTTGGGCCGCGCGCCGGTACTGCAACCCGCGCGAATATGTTTTTTCTTTAAGCAATTGTGCGTGATAAATTTGCCGCAGTGTTACGATGTTTTCCAACAAACGGTTGATGTCCTGCGGGACCGCGTAGCCGATCTCGGCATTGGCTTCGATATTTCTTAACTTTTGGTCATCGATATTTTCCAAGTCCAGCTGATCCATGAAGGCGAGGATTTCGCGCGTCCAGGGCAAAAACTGGGCAAATGTCGCGCGGCCATCAAGAATGTGCGAAGCATGTTTTTGTATCAGCTGGTAAAGCAAATAACAGCTGTCCACATCTTGCGCCGGTGTGAAAAATTCTTCTTTGCGTACGCAATAACTGATAAATTCGTCAATCGAGAAAAACTGAGGGGAATGAAACACACCTCCCTTACGCTGGGCCAAGGAACGTTTCAAAAAAAGAGCCGGCCGCTTCCCGCCAAAAACAATGGCCAGCCGGCTTAAATCCTTACCTGTCTTAAAATAATTTTCCTCGATGTAAGACGCAACTTTATCGATGAAAGAATCGGTAAAACTATGGGTGATAATTTTATTCATACGCGCCTTCTATACTATTTCTTCAATACTTAATTCATCCCAATAAAATAAAAATCCCTTTATACAGTATTGCGGATATAAATCCCCCACCAGACGCATATATTCTTGCACCTGCGCTTGGTAGTTGGCCTGCGGATCAGCGGCCGTTTTATAATCCACAACCCAAATTTCTTTTTCTCTAATAATCAGCCGATCGATGCGCCTCGTTTCTCCTCTCTGCGTGATAATTTCCTTTTCGGTAAAAACCTGCGCTCCGGATAATTCGAAAAACCCCTTTAGCTCTTCTGCCGTGATAATCTTTCTCACAGTGTCCTGATAAGGGGAAAAATCCCGCACCTCAAGAAAATGCGTCTTGGCCGCCTCCGCAGCCCGCTCTAACACTTTTTCCGCATTTTCCGTGCTCAAATCGCCAAAATGCGAAAGCAGATAATGAATGATTTCGCCTTTCACACGCTGCTGCCGATATTTAAGCTGCGCGACATCCAGAAATTCATCCTTTAAATATTCCAGCCAGTCATAATAACGGGAGACGGAGAGCTTCATGCCCGGAATATCTTTATCGGATTTTAGCGGATAATTCTGGATTGCTCCTTGAACATACAATTCCTGCGGGATGAAAAATTGAGCGAGATTAATATTATTTCCCGTCTTCTTTGGCATGAAAATATACATTTCATGCCGGGCGCGGGTCAGGGCCACGTACATATTATTCAGTTCGGCTAAAAATACTTTTTTATATTCTCGCTCATAAAGGTCCCATAACTCCGGCGAGAATTTGGTATATTTGGATTTAAACCGCAGCAATTCCATACCATTTTCTTCTCTTTTGAGAATGTACGACTGCATGGCATCGCGCGAGGCACCCACCTGCACCTCCATGCCTAAAAATGGCAGAATGACAATGGGAAATTCCAATCCTTTAGATTTATGAATGGTCAGCAGTCTGATCGCATCGACATCCGTCATTTGCACATAGAGATCTTCACCTTCCAATTTTTCAAAATAATTAATAAAGGATTCTACGTCGGCATGCTCTTCTTCATTCTGCTTGACCAATTCCAAAAAATGCATCAAAAACCCCTGCGCGTCCGGGAAATGCTCAAGACAAGAGAAGCGATGATAGATGCTCACCAAAAGCTCATAGAGCGGAAAAAGGCCGATATTCTTAAAAAATTCCTCAAAATACTGCTGCCAAATATCCGCGTAGACTTCCCGAAAGGCGGTATAGATATAAAAATCCTTTTCGCGCTTCAATCGATTCCGCTGCGAGAATACGAAGTGATGCAATTCTTGCGGCAGCAATCCCGTTGTCTTTGCAAAAAATTCCCCCAGAATAAAATTCACAAAACTCAGATTATCAATCGGCGAATTTAAAAATTTTAAGAGCGCCACAAGCTCTTGAATCAGAGGATGCTCTTTGATATTAGACGTCCGCTCAGAGTCCACAGGAATATTCTCATCCAGAAGCCAGTCGGTGACCTCCTCGATTTCACTATTATCGCGCGTTAAAATGGCTATGTCGCGGCATGAAAACCGTTTTCGCAGCTCATGAATTTGGGAAACAATTTTCTGGCGGATCACTTTATTACGCTCTTCTTTGATTTCCGAGTCTATGAATTCCGTTTTCACATATCCGCCGTTGTTACCGGTCTGCCAGCTTTGCCGTGCATTCCCATAAATCGATTCTACCACCCGCCAATCTTCTTCTGTAAAAGACACCACGCGGCGGCTATTTTTTTCCTCTTGGTATTCCTCCTTTTTCGCGAGAAACCGCTTGAGATTCTCCACAGAAAAAATGCGGTTATTGAATTCGACAATTGAGCGCTGACTGCGCCAGTTGTTGGTTAAAACTTCAGTCTGGACATTAAAAGATGCAAATTCACTTTTAACATCCTCAAAGAGCCCAATGTCTCCGCCGCGGAAAGAGTAGATCGCCTGCTTGCGATCCCCGACGTAAAAAAGCGTTCCTCCGGTCGAAAGGGCCTCTTCCGTCATTTTTTCAAAATTATGCCATTGCAGACGACTGGTATCCTGGAATTCATCAACCAAATAGTGATGAAACCGCGTGGCCAGGCGGTAATACAATTCCTCGACTGTCACATAATCCTTGTCAAATAACAGCCCGGCGCGCTTGTTCAATTCTTCCAGGAATAAAATATCGTCTTGCGAAGTCAATCGATAAAACCGCCGCATGACTTCCTCAAAAATCGCGACATAAGGATTAAAAAGTGAATGGGCTTCTGCTTGGCAGAGTTCGCGCAGGTTGCCGGTGATACCCTGCCACAAATCCTGTGCCCGGCCAGGCACCTCTCCATTTTTGCAGACTGGAACTTCCGAGCGGCCAAAATAATCCGGCACACTATCAATATCAAAGGCCTGACTATTGTTAAGCAAAAATTTATCCAGACTCGCAAGAAATCTTTTATCCGCGCTGTCGGGCAAAGCGTCCTTCAACTTCTTCATTTGCTCACGGATGATTTGTTTTTTTTGGATCAAGTCTTTCGCTTGAGCTGAACTTTGCTGAAAAGATACCCCATAAATATTATGCTGCGCGAACAAATGCTTCATGATGATGAGAATATCTTCTTTGGGAAACCATCCCGTGCGATTCTCAAGATAAAGATAATGATGGATAAATGTTTCAAAAATTTTTGCTAAATTTTTATCCCGTGGGATGCGGTCGATCAATTCATCCAGACTGCGCTCAAGATATTCGAAAGAATTGGTTTTAATGCGAAAATTGGCGGTCAAGCCAATCTTGAACGCGCAGCCTGACAGAAGCGCGTTAATAAATTTGTCAATTGTCTGAACTTGAAAAAAATTATAGTTGTGGATAATCGTCTCCATGACCTGAAAAGCTTTTTGACTGGCGGCCTTGGCATCAACCCGAATCGGATCTAAGAATTCCGCAAGCTGTTGAGGTTGCAATTGTTCTAAAGCCAGCTGCTTAAGCACATCGAGGATGCGGGATTTCATCTCAAAAGCGGCTTTATTGGTGAATGTGATCGCGAGGATATTGCGAATCGAAATGTGCTCAAGCCTTAACTTAGGATTTAAAAGGAGCTGAACGTAGCGCTTGGTTAAGGCATACGTCTTGCCTGAACCCGCGGAAGCCTCAACCACACGGACTTCAGGAGAGCTAAAAGCCGGGATTTTTGGGGGGACAAGGGTTTGGAGGTTGGGGAATTTAGCCATTTATACTTTGCATTTAAATTTTTACTTTTCCAAATATACCACATCTTCATTATGGTAGAGCGATAAAAAGAGCAGCATATAATCTCGTAAATGGCGGGTTAAAAGGAAGTTATTGCGGACATGTTCGCGGCCATTCTCGCCAAGTTTTTTGGCATAGCTCGGCGCATTCAAAAGCTGCTTAATGGCAAAGGCCGCGCCATCAATGGAATGACATAAGAGGCCGGAATATTTGTGCGTGACCTGTAAAGGAATTCCACCGACGTTACCGGCAACGACCGGCTTGGCTTTCCATAACGCTTCGGAAATGGTCAGCCCGAATCCCTCCTTAATCGACTTCTGGATAATGACCGTTGAGGCGCGCTGCAGCGCGTTAACTTCCAGATCATTATGCGGCATCAAAAGCACATGAATGTCGGGATCACCGTGGGCATTCTCCTGCACTTCAGCTAAAACTTTTTGCCCTTCAGGATCGTCGCTGGCAGTCCCTCCGGCCAGGATTAACTGACAATCGATATATTTTCTGACTTGTTTAAAAGCCGCAATCACCCCCACGGGATCTTTTAAATAATCAAAGCGGGAGATTTGAGTAACAATCGGTTTGTCGCAAACAATATGATATTTTTCTAGAACAGCGGCAATGATTTCCTTAGGGAGATCTCTATTCTTATCACTCAAGGGGTCAATAGATGGTGAAATCAAAAATTGGCGGATAGGAAGCTCCGGCGAAAAACTCGGTGCCGAGAACACCGATGCGTCATACTGCATGATAAACTTTTTTAAAAATTTCCACACTCTCGGATTAGGCCTGGACACATCGACATGGCAGCGCCAAATCCATTTATTGTCCTTTCTTTTTTTAATAAGTGTAATGGGTTGCGGATCGTGGATAAATGTAATATCTGCTGAGAGATCCATGTCCGCTAAATTTCTTTCGCCGTTTTCTAAAAAAATGTCGAAATCTTTCTCACTGATTTCTTCCTGCTTTCCGTGCAAAGCATTATGGAATTTTTTGGTAACATTGTAAAATTGCTCCGTGCCTTTAATGACATCCCAATGCGTATTAACGCCCAATTCCTTGAGCAGCGGTATCATGCGGTTTAAAATTTCTGCGACCCCGCCGCCCAGCGCTGTGGAGTTGACGTGCTGAATCCGTTTCCCTTGAAGATGTTCTGCCAAAAGGCGCAGGTCATCAATCGTGGATTGACCGACAATCGGTATATAATCATTCATTTGGGGCATTATTTAAGCTTCCGTTCAATAAGACGTATAATTGTTTGGCGCAAATCCTCTAAAGTATGCGTATAAGGATCCAAGTGGGCGATTTTATTCGCCAACTCTTTATCTTTAGCTGAGGCCTCTATCCAGCAAGAAAAATCATTGGTCCTTTTCTCAAGTCGTAAGCGTGCTTCAAAAATATGAAAATAAATGGAATCAATGGTCACTTTGCGCAGAATTTCCACAAACTCTTTTAAATCATGGGCTACATAATGAGTCGGTAAAATAAAGCTCATGGATTTAATAAAAGGGAATGCCTCATCTTCGTTGACGAATCTTTGTTTAGCCGAAGGATGCTGCTGCAAATAATTTTCAATGGTCGCGGCAATTTTCTCCCGCAGATCACGGATAGTTAAAAACTGAACAGTGTCAATACTGGCCAGATGTTCGCCTAATCTGTGTTCACCTAAAACATTGGCGACCCAATAGGCAAAATCATTGGGCGGCTCGGGAGAAAGATACTGGTGCTGCTGCAAAAAACGATGCGTATGGTGATAGATGCAGGATCCAGTGACCTCTTTAATATGGAGCGCTAATTCTTCCAAAGTTGTCGCCTTAAGTCCAGTCAGGCCGGAAAGGTGCAGCCGGGTGTAAAATCGAAATGGTTTCTGTGCCTCAGATTCTAACATGTCACTTTCTCTCGTATCGCTGCCAAAAGCTTAGACAAAAACTGGGAAACCGCTTCGGTATCGTTAAGAAAATACCGGGCATGAGAGCCCGGACGGATCCCGATGCTAATTGTAATACCATTCTTTTGCAAACTGGCGAAGGCATCTTCATCAGTCGTATCATCTCCAATATAAATTGGTAGAGCATTCTGTAACGGGGCATTAAATGCGTGTTGAGTCAAAAGCCATTTCACCGCCTCTCCCTTATCCCAAACAATCGGCGGCCGCAGTTCAAAGACTTTTTTGCCCTCCACGCATTTGATTTCTTTTGACCGCAGATAAGGCCGGATAATCTTCTGCACGGCTTTTCGAAAAGGCCCAACCCGCTTTTCTTCCAATAAACGGTAGTGAATGCTTAACGTAGCACCTTTATCTTCCACAAAAATAACCTTTGTATCCGCCGACAGAAGTGCGATATGACTCTTAACAATCTCAAAGGCTTTTCTCACCTTCGGCGCCACCAGGCTGTTAAATTTTAAATCCCCGCCATCAATCTCAAAGCCATGATTGCCTATACACACGACGTTTTTAAAATGAATTCTTCGCTTAAGATCATTCAAAGCCCTGCCGCTAATCACCACAATCCTACACATTGGAACTTTTGATAATTTTTGCAATAAATTTCTATTCTCCACCGATAAAATGGCTTTATCCGGAGTTTCCACGATCGGCGTTAATGTCCCGTCATAATCTAAAAAAAGATAGAGGATCGATGCCTCTTTCAGCCGCTTCTCAATAGCCGGCCATTGCTCTATTGCCGAAAGTATTTTCATTCCGTAAACTCAAATTTTAATAATTCAGCGATAATTTTACCCGCCCAGCGGTAAATGTTATTCACTTTTATCACCTCAGCCATTTTGGTCATGCGCTTTTGGCGTTCCTCCTGAGTCAGCTGAAGCGCCTGGTAGAGGGCATCGCTAAATTGCTCGTAATCATACGGATTAATCAAAATAGCATCTGAGAGTTCCCGCGCCGCGCCGGTGAATTGGCTCAACACAAGCATTCCCTTCCCATCGGTGCGGCTGGCGACATATTCTTTGGCCACCAAATTCATTCCATCATGCAGCGAACTGACGATACCGACTTCACTAATGCGATAAAGCGCTAAAAGTTCTACCAACGAGAACTGCCTTCGGGCAAAAATAATAGGCTTCCACCCGGGCAGCGAATGTTTCCAGTTGATCTGCTCAACCAAGGCATTAATTTCATCGTTGAGCGCCTTATAATTTACAAGATGCAGCCGCGTGACGACTCCTATTTGTAGAAAAACTATTTGTCCCTTTAACTCGGGATGTTTTTCTAACAACCGATCCATCGCCAGCAATTTTTCCGGAATACCTTTGGTGTAATCGATGCGATCGAGCCCTACTAAAATTTTTAAATTGGAAAGTTGAAATTCCTCGGTCAACGCCTCCTGGGCCAATTTTACTTTCTCGAAACTGGCTATTTTTTGAATCCCCTCAAAATCGATGCTGATCGGATAAGGGCGGATCAGTGTCTCATGATCATTTTTGAATACGGAAAATCGTTCGCGGTCGATTTTGCTCTCGATTTCGCGATCAATAATATCTAAAAAATTATTACAATGGTGACGGATGTGGAATCCAAGCAAGTCGTTGGCTAAAAGCCCCTCAAGGATTTCTTTCTTCTGCGGGCAAATGCGAAAGGCCTCGTAATTCGGCCAGGGGATATGCCAGAAATGCGCCGTGATAATCTTATGCGGTGCCATTTGTTTTAAATATTTAGCCAAAAGGCATAAATGATAATCTTGAATCCAGACAAAAGTTTTCTTATTTCCTATTTCTTCAATGATGGCTTTCGCGAATTTTTCATTCACCCGCTTATAATACTCCCAATCGTCCTGGCGGAAAACCGGCCGTTTAAAGGCCATGTGGCACAAAGGCCACAAAACTTCGTTAGAATAACCATAATAATATCCAATTTCCTCTTCTTTAGTAAGCCAAACACGCTTGAGCGTATAAACTGGATTTTCCGGGGGGACACTGACTTTGCCGTCTTTGGCAGCAACTTTCGCATCGGCTTCGCCATTGCCGTAAGCTACCCACAAGCCTTGGCAGGCCTGCATCACAGGATCGAGGGCACTGATGACACCCCCTACTCCTCGCTGACAAACGACCTTCCCGCGCTCAAAACGGTGCACGTATGGCTGGCGGTTCGAGACAACGATAAAAAGATAATCAGCCATTTTTTCACAGATGAGCTGTTGTAAGCCTTTTTTATTCCACATTTTTTAAGCTCCATATCAGATAATCTCAGTAATACCCTAAAGAATTATATTCCTCATTAGGAAAATGTCAAAAACTCCCAAAAACTCCCTTTGCCACTCTCTGGCCTATCCTTCGATTTCCAGAAATTTTTTTATTTGTTGTTCGATTTCCTTATGAAATTGGTGGCCAAACCATTTAGCGTACATTTGATAGTCTTTGTCATAGAGGATCCAGGAAGGCGTGCCACGCAGATCGTTGGCATCAAAGGTCGCGGCGAAAAACTTTTTATTGAGCAAATACTCCTTTACTTGCGCCCGGACTAGTTTTCTCTCTGTAAAATTCAACCGCTCATAATCTGGCAGGGTCTGGCACATTCTTTCAATTCCCTCTTCGGTCAAGGCCTTGTTTTTCATTGGCTGAAGATCATCAAACCCTACAGGAAGCGTAATCGGATATGGCAGCTCGTCATAGCCGTTGTCATTGAGGATTTTTTTTGTCTCGCCAACCAGGATACCGTCGCTCAACAAAATTTTCGTATTGTCCAGCGTATTCATCTCATAATCCTCAAATGCCGTTGAGAGGGCCATGACCTTTAAACCCTGAGGGCCAAATTCTTTATGCAGGCGATTGGCAAAGGGGAATCCATGCATAAAACAGCCTGGACAATTCACCTGAAAAATCAGCATCACATTAAGATCCTGCGGATGGAAATCTCCTTGGAGAATCTGGGAAGTGGTAAGATAAAATTTCTGGGACATAACTTACACTCTGATAGTGTCGGAAAACCCTCCCGGTGTCATTGCGAGGAGCGTAGCGACGAAGC
>CAYHTV010000024.1:0-21665 GCA_964359575.1 uncultured Planctomycetales bacterium | reverse complement strand
CAAAGGCCAATATTGACTACCTCAATTCTTTTGGTTCTACAAAGGTCAATAAGAGCATTTTTTTAAAAGCGACAAAAAATAAAATGCCTACTTCTTGAATCCTAATAATACATGAGTATAATAGGGTTTATGTTACGAAAGGCTTTAACTCTTGTTGCACTTCTTTTCTTCTGTCCAATTATTGCCCATCCGAGCGAAGATGCTCCTCTTTATTCCCTCGGAAAGAATTTTGCCAAACGGCAAGAAAAAGAATTTGCTTACATGCAGTTTCGGGATATTGTTTTACATTTTCCCGGCTCCCGCTTTCGCGAGGGAGCCTTATTTGCCACTGGAGAATATTTTTATAGTATCACCGATTACACTGAAGCCACAAAAACTTTCAAGCAATTTAGCAAAGAATATCCAACCTCAAAAAATAAAATATTTGCTTTGGGCTACCTCTATAAAATTGCCGAAATCGAAAATGACGAAATCTTAACCGCAAAACTTAGGACCGAGCTTATCACTCTGCAACAGGTCAGCTTTGTGTTCCGCAATTCCAAGCAACACATATACCGCTCCCCTTTCCATAAATCATACCGCGCTGTCATCCGCATCAATCGAATCGCTATTGATAGCGAAGGAGAAATCCTTGCTGAAATTTCGTACTAAAGTCCGTTCCAGTTTATTATTTATTTTCTTCTTACTTGCGGCAGTTAGCCTTATTTTGAATATTTTTTTTCATATCATGAAAAATGGTATCGCCCACAAGACATCCCTCTTTATTACTCAGCGAGCAAAAATTCAGAATATCTTTTTTCTCTTGCCCAACACCCTCATCCTGACTAATGTCACACTGCACCCGGAAGAAAATTCATCGGCACAGCCGATGCTCACGGTGCCCTTGATTATGTTAAAAATTTCTCCGATAGAACTTTTTTTACGGCATCAAATATCGATCTCAACCATCGTCCTCAATGCTCCGCAGGGAACGATTAATGACTTATTAAAATTTTTAAGTAAAAACGCGAATTATTTTCTCGCCCTTTTACAAGAATTGCCGCGCACCGACTTCGATTTTATTCTTAGGGAAGCCCGCTTATTCTCATTGGCACCGGCCCCCCATAATGTGAATTTTTATATTTCTATAAGGGGCAATGAGTTTTTAGGAAAAGGCACTTGGGAGGATTTTACGAATCCGAAATCGCTGCAATTAAATTTTAATGGGAATTTGACTTCCCGAGGTCTCATCCTTAATCAATGCATCTTGCAAAACGATCAGTTGTATTCTAATTTGTGGGGGGATATTCAAAACAACATCCTGCAACTTTATGGTTACGTATTTTTGGGAATCCCAGCGCACAAGCAATCCTCATCCATGGTTCAAAAACTTTTCTACCAAGACATAGCAGTAAGGGGGAGGAATCAAAAATCTTTTGTCGATATTATTGATATCAATTGCCGCGCCCGGATGATATTTTCAAAGTTTCAAATCGATCATCTCAAGTTCAACTTTAACGACTTTCCGGTCATGGTTAAGGGCACTGCGCTCTTGTCGCTGCCTCCCACGGAAAATATTACAGCTTCTCTTGATAACGCGCCGCCAGGAGCACGCCGGATTAAAAATTTTAAGCAGGCGAACCTTAGTTTGTCGGGTGCACTCGAGCATGGAATTTTTCGGGCTCGCGGCGGATTGAATTTAACTTTTGAACAGGCAAGGCAAGCTGGTTTCCCCCTGGAAGAAATTACCGCCGATTCTGAACAAATATCCCTTTATTATGATCGCAATAAACGCCTTACCATGGAATCAAGGGATGGTGAAATCGTATTCACCACCCCTGAGGATGACCACCGCATTTCGTTCAAGAATATAAAGACATCCGTCAATCTTGGCGGTGATAAGTTTAAAATTATTGACTTGGCTGCCACACTCTACGGTGGAAATTTGCACGGGCGAGTTTGGGCCGATGTCAGTCAAACCCCGGCGCAAGTGAGCGCTAACGCGACTTTCAGTGATTTGGATGCAAATTCACTCGCTGAAATGTTGATCTATTTTTCTAAAATTCAGGGTCGTTTATCCGGAAAAATGAATCTCAAAAGTCATCCGAATTTTAGTCTTAACGGTGAGGCCTTGATCATAGATGGCAATTTACAAAATTTTGATTTCTTCAATTGGATGGCAGAGACATTTCATATCCCTTCGCTCACCCATATCTCGTTTACCGATGCCTTTACGCAGTTTTGGCTAAGCGCCCACGGCAACGGTTTAACCGATATCAGTCTAAATTCCAATGATGTCAAACTCACAGGATATTTTAGTGTAGACAACAGCAGCTTAGTCGCGAGTCAATTGTCGCTATCGCTAAGCCGGGAGATTTTACAAGAATCTCCTAAATTCCGTGCAATCTTAAAAATGTTTGAGCAAGATATTCCGTTTTTAAATTTCGACTTCCAACTCTCGGGCAGTCAAAATGCCATGAACTTTCAATGGCTCCAATCTGAATTCAAACAGCGCATTCAGGACCGAACTCCCAATTTTATCGAACGGATGATTGACCGGAGAATCGATGCGATCTTGGAAAGAGAAGGAGAGGAAAAACAATAGCCTTTCCACTTTAAGGCTATTCGCTGGAATGACTTTTTGACTTTGATTTTTTCCCTTTCGCGTTATCAATGATCAAATTTCCTGCCGCATCATAATTTTTAACCTTGATGAGAGTGTCTTTGTTATAAGTTTCCTCCCCTTCCAGCAAACCATTATTACGATAAAATTTTACGATGCCATGCTGCTGGCCAAAATAGTATTGACCATCTTCTTTGACTTGACCATTTTCATAATAACTTTTATAGGGTCCGTGCTGTTGATTATATTGAAAATTTCCCTCGAACGACACTTTGCCATTCGGAAAATACTGACGCGCCAGGCTATTCATTTCCCCTAAGCGATACGTTATATCACTGACCTGCGAGCCATCTGGCGCATATTGCTTCAATAAACCGTCAAATACATTTAATTTATAGTTCCCCTCCCCCTTGGCCACTCCACTTTCATAATAATCACGGAAAGGCCCCTCTTTAATATTTCCTTGATAAGTGATTTCGCTTTGCAGATTCCCATTCACTAGATAAAATTTAAACAAACCGTTTCTTGTACCATTGACATAATTTCCCTCTTCGCTCAACTGTCCGGTATCGTAATAAATTTTGGAATATCCTTCCAAGCGGTCTGTTCGATAATATCGCTCACTCTGCAATTCTCCATTCTCGAAATAAATCCGTACCGCGCCATCCTTCTTTCCATCCCTATAATTCTCTTCAACAATAGGATCGCCGTTAGGCTGGTAACGTTTCATTGAAATCAACTTGGCATTTTCATAAACTTTCTCATCCCGTAAAGTCCCATCATCGTAATAATTCTGAAAAACGCCATGCCGCAGCCCTCCCCTATACTCTTCGAGAAGTTTTAATTTCCCACTTGCCCCATACATTCTCAACTCACCATCCAACTTATTATTCGTATAATATTTTTCGATCAAAATCTGGCCGTTGGGATAATAAACATTGGTAAGACCGCTTAACTTCCCATCTTTGTAATTTTCCTCATAATGAACCTGTCCATTTTTATAACGGATAATATTACGGCCATCTCTGACGGGAGTGAATTTTGCCTTTTCCGCCTCATTGGCTTGCAACGCACCCGCCTTATAAAGCTCAATGTTCGTCCCTGCTGGAAGCGGCGACTTCGCCAAACTGAAAGGTGCTGGAGTAAAAAATATTAGAATTAAAAGAATAATAGACCGCATCATATCACCTAAAATAAGTATATACACCCTTCGCCGCTTTGGCCAAACTAAAATTCATTGGCGGTGGTCAATCGCTTAATAATTTTCACACTTCCCGAAGGCATGGGGTAACGATGGAAGTTCTCTTGAGAAACCCATTTGTGGACTTTATCTGCTTTGGGATAGGTCTTTAATTCGCAGGACCAAACATGGAGATTGGCTTTAAATTGAGTGTAAAATTGCTGAACATTAAATAAAAAATTTACGGACTGGACTTCCGCCTTTAACTCCTCTAAAATTTCCCGGTAGAGAGCTGTCTTTGACGACTCTCCTTTCTCAATTTTTCCACCCGGAAATTCCCACAAATCCGCAAAAAGTCCTTTTGCTGGACGGCGTTGAATAAAATATTTTTTATCCCTCTTAATAAGAGCAATCACAGCATCAATCTCCTTAATCACACGCTTTTTAGAAGTTGGAATGGCTGCCTGTTTTCCCATGTGATAGGCCCGGCAAGTGGATCGCACTGGACAAATACGGCATCGTGGCTCACCGTTATGGCAAATCAAGGCTCCCAGTTCCATCAACGCCTGATTAAAAATATTATTTTCTTTCTTAGGCATTACCTGATCTAAAAATGCGAGAATACCTCGATCCTGGGATGGCTCAGCCGGTCCGACTGTCGCATTTTGCCGCATTATTACCCTGCGGACGTTGGCATCGATGATCGGCCGGCGCTCGTTAAACGCAATACTTAAAACAGCGCCCACCGTATACGGGCCAAAACCTGGAAGTTTTCTTAACGCCTGCGGATCTTGCGGAATTTTTCCATGATATTCTTGAGCAATAATCTGCGCGGACTTGTGAATATTTTTCGCCCTTGTATAATAGCCCAACCCCTGCCAAGCCCTCAAAATTTTCTGTAAAGGCGCGGATGCGGCTTCATAAACTGTAGGAAAATTTTTGATCCACTTTTCATAATAAGGGATAACCGCCGCCACGGTCGTCTGCTGCAGCATAATTTCCGAAATCCAAATCTTATAAGGATCCTTCGTGCGCCGCCAAGGTAGATCCCTGGCATTTTTGCGATACCAGGCATTCAATTTTTGCGAAAATTCCGACATATCAAATAATATCTAAAAATAGATCAACAATCTTAGGATGCTGGCCGACTGGCCGGGTGATCCGAAAGGAAATATGCGGATATTTCTTTTGAGCGCTTTGAATAATTCTAGGAATATCAACATCAACATGCTTGCCGGCATTAAGAAAATTAAGCAAAATCACAATCTCCCGCACGCCCTTCTTTACGCATAAATCAATGCCTTTGGGAATACTAGGTTTCTCTAATTCCAGAAATGCATATTGAACAATCGAATTTTTGCGCTGCCGTTGTATTTTTCTTACAAGGGATACAACTTCCTGCTTCGTCCGCGCCGATCGACTGCCATGGGAGATAAGTAAAACAGCTCTCATTTCACAACTCAATGACCTTCAAAGGTTGAAAAGAATGCCCAACAGTGATTGTTTGACCAAAAGTGAACGGCCAACTCGTACGCGACCCATCAATGAAAATCCTTCCCTCACGCATAAGTGAAGTGAGTTGAATCTTTTGGTTGGATTTTAGGATTCCTTTTTTTAATCGATAAATCTTTTGACTGCCGATATACAGCTCACGGCAAAAATATTGAAAATTTTTGCTGGTTTCCCTTAGAATTTCTCCTCCCGCCGAAAGAATCGCTCCTGTAGAACCAGATGCCGTCGCGATCCACACGCCTGAGCTGCGCTGCTCCTCGGTGATCCCGCACACGGTTAAACAATACCGGCTCATCGCGGCAGGATTTTGATGTGCAATCAAAATATCGTTGAGAGCATTAACACCATTGATGCCGGGTATTCCGCTTAAGCGCAGCCGCTGAAGCAATTTAACTTTAAAACGATTCTTAATAACCTGGTCAATCACCAGCGGAAAGGTCTTCACATTCGCAATACAGAATCTGCCCACACTGGATTCTGGTGAAGAATTGACGCCAATGACCAACTGGCTTTTAATATTCCGCGCGGCCTCTAAAAAAGTCCCATCCCCTCCTAACGTGATGACCAAATCAAATTTTTGGTAATCAATTTTTTGGCCCCGGCTTCTTTTTTGATATTTAAGTCCAACCTCCTTAAGGTATTCTTCAACCCGTTGGAGTGTCATATGGTGCTGGGCATGGATAAAACGCAAACGCTCCACATTTTCAGGGGGCAATAAATCCTGCTTATATCGCAAAGAGCTTTTTTTATTAAGAAAATAGTTGGTGTAAACACTTCTCTTATAAAGCAGTAAGATTTTTTTTATTTGTGTTGTCATTCTCATATAAAATAAATCGCACCTTTTTCTTCAGTTCATTATAGGAATTAAAAATTCCATCGGCCTTGGTTAGATATTGTCGAGAGAGTGAAGTTTCTATGGCCAGACAGCGCAAACCTGCCGCTTTGGCCGAACGAATTCCAAAAGGGGCATTTTCAATAGCAATCGTCTCATGCGGCCGTATTTTGAGTTGTCGAATCGCTTTCAAATACGGCTCCGGATGCGGCTTGCCATTTTTGACGTCACTGCCCGTCACAATAATAGCAAAAAATTTATAAATGACTTTGGGCAGAATACGGTGCAATTCATGCCGAGAAGTACCTGTTACCAACGCTAATTGGAAACCCTGACGCCGAAGATCCCGCAAAAAGCGGCGCGCGCCGGTAATGAATCGTGTTTTAACAATTTTCTTAAATAGCTCTTCTTTGCGCTTGAGAATTGCCTTGGCCTTCTTTTCTGTAAATGGTTTCTGGTAAAGGGCAAAAATTTCAGCAACACTGTGAATGCCTCGCTGACCTTCACGGGAATAAATATCATGCTGTGTAACCGCAATACCTTCGCAGGCTAGGACTGTTTTCCACGCCCTAAAATGATCCGGCATCGTATTGGTTATGACCCCATCCATGTCAAAAATGACAGCTTTGAGTTTTAAATTTTTTTCAAACATAAAATACGACATCTAACGGCTTAACTGCCGGATACAAAAGGATAAACGCCGCGCCATTCTTCAAAACCGCCTTGTATACTATAAACTTCTACAAAACCGCTTTGCACAAAAAAATCCGCAGCCCCTTGGCTGCTATTACCATGATAGCAATAACATATCAGGGGTTGTGCTTTATCTGCGATTTTTACAAAATTTTCCACATTTTCATCATTGATCGAAAGGGCATCCTTGATGTGACTTTCCTTATACGCCTCGGCATCACGGATATCAACAATAGTAATTCCTACTTGGTCAATCAGCTCTTTTGCCTCATGGATATCGATTTGCTTAGAATCTCCCATAAAAAATCCTTATCTTTGATTGATTATAAAATTTGAAATTCTAAAGGCGGGCACAAACCATCACTTTAGCCACTTTACAACATCATCAGAATATTGAAAAGGTATATTATTCCGTTTGAGGATTTCTTTGGTTACTTGATCAATATGAGACGAATTGAGGATGATTTTCAAATTATTTTCCGTCTCAATAATGACGTATTTCTTTTTTTGGCTGTGCAAAAGCGAAACTAAATCCTGAAAGGCTTTTATCTCAATGCCATTGACTCTCGATACTATTTCATTTTGATAATTATGATATCCTACGTTGAGATTGTCCGGAAGAACCTGGGTTAAAATAACTAATTCCTTTCGTTCTTTTTCATTGAGGCGGCCGGTGCCTGCTAAATAATAGAGCACGTCTAAAGGTGCCTGTTCCCACCATTTTGGTCCCCAGGCCTTCAACAGATCAATGCTCACCACTGTAAAAACTAAACCGCCATAAATATAGTATGATGGCTTGGCAAAAAATTTAGGCGGTAAAACCAATGGCACAAACGGCGCCAAGGTAATCATGGCCGATTTGATCTCTCCACCCCGCACATACGTAACCTTGGCTTCCTGCCAAAGTTGTTTTTCATTGATAATGTGGGAAAGGCTCAAACGCTCTGATTCGCGGAATTGAAATGTCCCATCGACCCCAATTGGAATACCATCGAGATCTAGAATCACATCACCTTCGTGCAAAATCGTATGGGCAGGCGAGCCTGGCATAACCCTGCTAATCAACACCCCGCCATCTTGCCCGCTAATTTTATAGAATTCTCGCAAGGTTTTATTTTCCGTATTATTAATTTCAACCCCCAGCGCTGGAAAGCCGTCATATTTTCCATCATCCAAATCACTAAAAAAATGACGAATAACTGGCGGCGGAATCATGTAGCCAATATTTTGGCTATCGGCCATTCCCTGCATAGCAATTCCAACAAGTTTTCCCCGCTGAATCACGGGCCCACCGCTATTGCCTGAGTTAATCGCGGCGTCAATTTGCACAGTTAATAATTGACGGTTGCTTTGCACATACGGCGTAATTTCTATACGGGAGACCACACCTTCAGTCACCGACAATTTATCCCCCCCTTCTGGATAACCAATCACAGCAACGCTATCTTGAATTTTGGGAAGCTCACCTAATTCCAAAGGCGTAATCCCTTTAAAAAATTCTGGGTCATCAACTGTCAATAAAGCTAAATCACAATCATAACCAATGGCTAAAACTCGCGCCGTATATTTTTGTGGATCAGATACCTTGCGAACTTGAATAAAGGTGTGGTCGCTCACCACATGGGCATTGGTCAAAATTTGCTTTCCAGGCAAAATACAGCCCGACCCGGTCATACTCATACTGCCTAACGATTGCCAGGGGCGGTAAAAATCCATGCTGTTGGAAGTCACATAAACCTTCAGCACCGAATCGCGCACATCCGCGCCTGCCATTGAACTTAACAACAAAGCTACAACCGCTAAAAACAGCCTCCCATAATACTTTCGAAACACCACACCCTCCTGGTTTTCATTATTAGCGGGAATTAACCGATTGTGTTTCTAACGAACGTATTTTTTCGACCTTTTCCCGTAAAATTTGATTTGCCTCGCTCAATTTACTTTTGTATATTTTAATAATACCATCCAATTCAACAATTTTTTTGTCTTGTGATTCCATAAGGACATTCGCTTCCGCTAAGGTTTGGTTTTTCTTTTGTAAACGATCCGCCAATTCGACAATGTGCCTGCTTTTGACTTTCAGTCCCAGCGTATTATGTGCCAGTTTCTTTTCCTGGTCTGCCAGCAGTGCCTCTAAGGCAGCAATCTTATCGTGGTTAACTGACATCTGCTCATTCAAATCATCATGCAGCTGCACGAATTGAAGCTTTAAATCTTCAATATTCTTTTGGCTGACTTCATAACCCTGCCGGGTTAACGCCTGCATTTGAGTGACGTCTTTTTCTAAAACCTGGATTCGTTGATCTTTATCCGCGATAATACGCTGCACTAAATTCATGCGCTCTTCTGCTTCCTGCAGCGAATTTTCCAGCGATTGAAAATCTTCTTTTTGTTCGGTTAATAATGACTCCTTTTCAATGAGCTCTAAGGTTTTTCCTGCCAGTTGATCCGTCAGCATGGAAATTTTCTGCCGCGGCTGAAACAAATCATTTTCTTTCTGTAATATCACAACCGTATCAACCAGTTGATTTTTTTTCTGCGCTAAAAAACTTTTTAAACGATCAACGCTCTCACTTTCGCTTTTTGGCGGCGTATGTAACGGGACTTTGACACTCTCTTTATTTCGCAATTCAACCTTTGAATCTTGGGACGATGCTATGCGCGAGGAATCTTTCGCCGATGCTTGTTTCAATTTCTGATTTTGCCGCGCTAAGCTCGCACTCCGCCTTTCAAGAAAATCGATATATTCAAAAAGCTCATTAATCCGTACGGCACGCATTTGGTACTTACTGCTTTGAGACGTTGGATCAATGACAAAATTTTTTAAATATTCTCGCGCCTTATTATCGGCAAAATTTTGGAGTAACGCTTGACTGGATTGCTCAAGTTTTTCCTCTCGACAAGTGAGATTACAGGCATAAACCGGAAATGATAATAAAATAAAAGTCAAAGATAGAACTGCGATTGTGCTAGCGTGTGAGTAACGAATCATAGAGGACTCAGAGCTGCTAAAGAGCAGCCGCGGCATTAACCTTAAGAAGGATAGAATCAGAACGAATTTGCTCATCTTCTCCCTGCTGCCATTTGCCAATGACGACAACCGATAAAGGACTGCTTTGCTCTTTCGGAATTGTTATATCATAATGATTAACCGCTTTGTCATCGCGCAGCACATAAGAAGGGATCACTACAAAAATTACCTCTGGTGAGGCCGTCGTATCTGGCACCCCCACCTGAATATGAACCGTCTGGCCGGGAATAACGGCTGTACCGTTAACCGGGCTTATAATCTTCAATGGGCCGAATTGGTGTTTTACACTTTCCCCTCCAAAGTGATCGCCATCTCTGCGCGGCGGAGAAATCGCCTCTCGGCCTTCCACTTGAGCCGCGGGGATTTTAATAACAATGGTTTCGGGAATACTTACATTGGCCGCATTACAAAAAAAATCCTCCCTTCGGTCGTCATATCTTTTTTGCTGTGTAGGAAAGGAATTTTTAGCAGTTAAGAACGATTTATGCTTTCCTACACTGTTGAAAAGAAATAAAGACCGGCTTTCCGGAATCGGGGACTCAAAGAATATTGTCTCCACGACTCGCTGCCCCGGGTAGACACTGGGAAAATTTTCAGCGTATATTGCGGTGGGCTCTAAAAAATCATTGGGTCTGGCTACCATACGATATTGGTTGCCATATTCATCACTTAACATAAATTGAAACGGTTCATAAAGATCAATCTTCTTTGTCGGATTATTGTTGACGAAACTGTGACGAATGGCTAAAACTGCCGTTGCCGCTCGAGACACGTTAGGCTGGGCAGGAATAGCTTCCGATGAGTGCTCAGCAGAATTGGTGGAAATAATTTTAGCACTTTCAACCACAAAGCTTAAACCATTAATCACATATTCCTCATTGATCAAAGCATCATAAACTCTGGGAGAAGGATCGTAAGAGGATGAATAGTCTTTCTCAGCCGCCTCAACATGAAATGCGATCATACTTATAAGCAGTACATATAAAAATGTTCTTTGGACCAAAAATCTCTCCCAGAAAAATATTACATTTGAAATTATTATAACATAGGGCTTATGAGAATCAATAACACGATAAGCTTTTGTCCATCCGCCTTTCTATTCTCCTTCGCCACTCATAGTCCTATGAGTTTTGCGTAGCAGAATAGTTAAATTTTGAAAACTAATGTTGCCCTAACTCCTCCCCTTAGCTTATTTTCAACGGATAATTTGCCATTATGGATGTGTACAATATTTCTAGCGACAGCCAACCCCAGTCCAACTCCTCCCACGGCCCGTTTCGTTGTAAAAAACGGGTCGAAAATTTTGTCTAAATTTTCTTTGGGGATCCCGCAGCCATTATCCTCAATTTCAATCACAACCAGCTTCGCTCCTTTTGGAAAATCCTTCATTTTTCCATTAATTTTTTGCTGGTATGTCTTAATTTTGAGTTGTCCCCCCTCAGGCATCGCTTGCACCGCATTTAAAAGTAAATTAATTATAACTTGCTCAATACGATTTCGATCGATCTTAAGCAAAGGAATTTTTGCGGCAAGCTCTTTACTCAGCGTAATTCTCTGCTTGCTGATCTGATACGCCACAAGCTCAACGGCCTTTTCAATGATCGCGTTAATATTCTCCGCTTTTCGGCTAAGCCGCGATAGACTGGAAAAATCCAACAAATCCGTGATGATCTCATTGGCGCGTTTAGCCGATTCCCGAAGGCTCTTAAGTGTTAACGCGATCTTATCATCTTTTTGGTCCAATCGCTCCGTAAGATAAGTCACGCCGAGCAGGATTGTCGCCAAAGGATTTCTCACCTCATGGGCCACCCCGCTTGCCAGCCGGCCAACGACATTCATTTTCTCAGCCTGAATCAGCTGCGCTTGAATTTCTTGCAAACGCGCATAGGCCTCTTGCAATTCGACTTCGAATCGCTTTCGCTCCTTGGCATAATAAATCGCCTTATGGACGCCGTAGGCTTGATATTTTCCTTTGACAATAAAATCTTGCGCGCCCATTCCCATTGTCTTTAAACCCACATCATCTTGATAGGCTCCAGTATTCACCACAACGGCCACTTTGGGAAATTTCCGATTAAACCGGGCTAATGTCAACACCCCCTCACTATCCGGCAGATTCAAATCCAAAACAACAACATCGATGCAATCCTTTTCTAAAACCCCGTACGCTGCTCTTAAAGAATCGACTGACTTAATGCGATGCATATGCCCAGAAGACTTTGTAATCATCTTCTCAAGAACCTTGCGATCAACGATATTATCCTCCACAATAAGAATTGTCAGCGGCTTGCCAAAGCTCGATTTTTTCGAATCATGCTGCACACTCGCCCCCTCTCACACAAAAAGCCACGCAGCTTAGGCTCTGCTGAACACCGTGGCCCTTAAAATTATTGTTATTTGTAAACGCGGGATAAATTGTTACTCCCAAAGGTCGTTTGGCCATTGCGACATATTATTGCGACATATTAAAGTGTATTTAATACATCTAAAAATTTTTGGATATCCTCATGGGTATTGTAAATATGGGGTGAGGCGCGCAAATTTCCCTTCCATAGCGCAAGATAAAATCCCCGCGTCAAAAGAAACTGAAAAATGTCTTTATTGCGCACTTTATTGCGATGCGAGAAAACAACCAGCATCGACCGCTCTTCTTTCTTCTCTGGACTAATGAGCTGATATTTCGCCTGATCCAATCCAGAAACGATTTTTTCTACCAAATCATCATTGTGCTCGTAAATCTTATCAATCCCAATTTTTAATAAATATTCAATTGAGGCAGTTAATGGACGAAAATTAAAAAAATTGGCTGTGCCAAAGACATCATATTGCCGCGCTCCATTTTGGGCCGGCAATTGCAATTCCTCTTCGCTTTGCAATGCCTCCACCGATAAAACATTTACCCAAAACGCTTGATTATAATTAAGATGCTTGAGCAGCTCTGGCCGCAGCCAACAAAATCCTGTGCCATAAGGGCCGCACAACCATTTGAATCCCGCGGTAGTCATTCCATCAACCGGTAACTTTGCTAAATCAACCGGCATCGTGCCCAGGGATTGGGAAAAATTCACAATTAAAATAATCCCCTTTTCACGGCACAACTCGCCGATTTTTTGAATGTCAACCACATGGCCGCTGAAGGTATGCACCTGCGGCAGACATATAAGGCGCGTGTTTTTAGTAATATTTTGCGCCACCTCTTGCGGTGTGAGGACAAAACCTCGCGGCTTGATTTGCCGGACTGAAACTCCTTTAGATTGCAATCCCAGCCACGGCAAGATATCCGCGGGAAAATCATTCTGCATAAGCAAAATCTCTTCACCTTTCTGCAGAGGGATTCCATTCGCGAAAAGATGGATGCCATATGTTGCGCTGTTACCAAGAATAATTTCTTGGTCCGGAATATTGATCAACCGCCCGGCAGCCTTTTTTAATTGCTGCGGCACCTCGGCAAACCGCCGGCCGGTCAACTCATAGGGCTTGATCTTCCATTCCAAAACCTCTCTAAGAGCCTCAACTGCGGGTGCCGGTAAAGGGCCTTCACTGGCACAATTGAGCCAAATTTTTCCAGCAAAAGGGCCAAAGTCATTTTGGTAGGGCGCGTGACTTATGGGGGTTTTCATGAAGTATCCGCTCATTATTCTATGCTGACAATTTTTACTTCAAATGCTAAATCCTGCCCGGCCAGCGGATGGTTCAAATTGACCAAAACCGTATGCGGATATACTTTCCAAATAATACCTGGCAGCTGAGAACCATTTTCCGCGGTAAATTGAAACACCTGTCCTTCGCGGGGCTCGACACCTTGAGGTAAAAGCGTCTTAGAAATTTCACGAAACGCAATTGGATTCGATTGTCCATAAGCCTGCTCAGCCTTTAATTGGATTACTTTCGTGTCGCTTACTCTAAGTCCTTGCATTTGTCTCGCTAATTCTGGGATGATTGTTCCATCACCATCCACATAATCAATAGTACCAGTATTTTCCGTCGTCTCAACAAACTGATCATTCACATACAATTTATAATGAAATTTCACTTTTTTCCCTTGGGCGATAATGATCTCTGCCTGGGCATACGTGCTCAGAAGGACGGCCACGCTAACAAAAAAGATCATTAAATAATATTTAAACTTTTTCATGATATCATCTTGGCCAGATACTTATGGGCCTTTGTACAACTAAAGAAAAAAATTTGGATTTATCATTGAGGAGACAAAGGCCAATATTGACTACCTCAATTCTTTTGGTTCTACAAAGGTCAATAAGATATTTGCTTATCTTTACGCGCAGTAAACAGCTGCCGAATTTTTTGCCTTGAAAAATAATAAATTATACTGCTCGTCAACGCAATGGCGATAACACCGTGAACAACCGGCATGCCGACAAACAGAAGAATCACGATCGAAACAATATTCAGCGACAATAAAACAATCAGTGCTATTCTGGCCCATGGCGTAAATTTAAACACATTATAAAATAGCACTAACCCGATAACCCCTGATAATAAATCAGGAATAGCCGGTGTCATGATACCACGGACGATGCCCACCACGGAAACAATCAATCCCCACGCAATAATAATGAGTGCCCCAACCGGCCATTTTCTCTGATCCATTGCGCACCCCTTTTATAAAATTCTTGTTAGTCTTATCTTCCCTTATTGAGTCCACATTGGTCGCTACTTCCATCCCAAAATTATTAAGACTAAACCAATACGATAGATTCCAAAAGGTATAAAATTGTTTTTCTGGATGAAATGAAGAAAAAATTTTATGCTGGCCATAGCAACTAGAAAAGACGTAAAAAATCCAACCGTCAAAAGACCCATTTGATCTATTGAAAACGCATGAATATTTTTTATTAGGTCCATGCCAGTTGCCGTCATCATGGTTGGCACGGCCAATAAAAATGAAAACTCCACAATTGTTTTTCGTTTTAATCCTAACATAAGCCCAGCCACAATAGTTGCCGCAGAGCGTGAAACGCCCGGGATCATTGCGAACGATTGAAATAGACCGATCAAAAATACTTTATCGTACGGCAACTCGGCAAGCTCTTGATACGCGTCCTCTTTCTCACGATGGAATAGTTCAAAAACGATTAGGAAAATCCCTCCCAATAATAAGGCCCAAATAACAACTTGCTCGCTCCCCAACATTGTCTTCACTGTCGTATAAAAAATAAACCCAATGATTCCAGTGGGAACAAAGGCCGATAAAATACGCTTTAAAATTTCCCTATTTAAAAAAAACGATTTCCAATATAAAGCAAAAACAGATAAAATTGCCCCTAACTGAATAATAATCTCGAAGCTTTTCAAAAAATCTGTGGTTTTTATCCCGATCAACTTGGATACCAAAACAAGGTGTCCTGTGGATGAAATCGGCAAAAATTCCGTAATCCCTTCCACAATTCCTAAAACGATGGCAGTCCATAAATCCATATACAGTCCATTCAAAAGTGATTTTTAATCCACAGATTGAAATTGTTGGTGAACAAGGGATATCGATTCGTGCTCATGATCAATCCAGTCTAACAAATTTTGCAGCCCTCTCTGCGGGTCTACCTGCGGGCGCCACCCTAAGGATTGTTCAATTTTTCGAACATCTGAGATGTAAACTTTTTGATCGCTCAGGCGCCACTGTGCATATTTGACCGTCATAGGCCTAGCGGTTTTTCGCTCCAATAATTTAACCAATTCATTAGGAGTCAGCGTATAAGCCGGACCGCCGCCGATATTAAAAGCTTGCCCCTGCAAGCGATCAATCTGCAATATCGACTTCTCATAAAGCGTCAAAAGATCACCAATATATAAAACATCGCGCACTTGATTTCCATCGCCAAAAATCGTGACCGGTTTATTAAAGGCCGCACAAATACTAAACCAGGCAATCCATCCCTGATCTTCTAAGCCATACTGATGAGGCCCATAAATGCAGGACTGACGAAACACAACCGTGGGCACGCCATAAATCCGGTGATAATCCAAAAAGTACTGGTCGGCCGCCCCTTTCGAGCACCCGTACGGCGTCTCAAACGAAAGCGGTGTTTCTTCACCATAACCAAGAGGATTTGCCATTTGATAACGGCCATCCTTTAATTCCATGCTCACATTTTTACTTCCATAGACCTTATTTGTCGAAGCAAACAGCATGATTGGTTTATCTTTACGCAACCGCGCCAGTTCGAGAAGATTGAACGATCCTAAAATATTGGCACGAAAATCCTTCACGGGATTGGCGATCGACGAAGTTACCGCCACCTGAGCGGCCATGTGGATCACAATATCTGGATTGAATTGATCAAAAATTTTTTTAAGTATTACGAAGGAACTGATATTCGCCTGAATAAAATCGACTTTAAGCTGTCCCAGCTGGCGAATATTGTTTTCGACCCCCATACGGCTGGCATCATCGACAACCAAAACATGATTGTCGCGGGCAAAATAACTAGCGGCGTTGAAGCCGATAAAGCCCAGCCCACCGGTCACCATAATCCGCTTATTTTTAACTTTTTCTAAGGATGACATAGAAAAAATAGTAAGATTAACGTCATGTGCGAGTTTTTATTATCTGTGTCATTACGAGGAGCCGCAAGGCGACGAAGTAATCTTTTTTCTATTAAAGATTGCTTCGCTTCGCTCGCAATGACACGAAACTTGCACACGGCGTAAGATTACCACTTTTGGACTCATGCCTTCCTAAATTCCTCCGGCAGGGCTTTAATGTGCAGGTCTCGCTGGGGGAAAGGAATAGCAATATCCTCGCGATTAAACACCGATAAGATTTTCTTATTTAAATCGAAGAGCACATCCCAATACTCAGCCTGCCTGCACCACAATCGCGCATAAAGATTGATACTGGAATCTGCGAATTCCGAAATTCCTACTTTAGGCTTAATTTTTTGGGCTACCCGAGGATCTGTGTCCAGAATATTCTTAATGGAGCTAATGGCTTTCTCGACATTTGAAGCGTAGCTTATTCCAACTTTGATATCCACCCGTTTGAATTCCGTATCATTACGAATCACTTCTCCAACAATGTGCTTATTGGGAATCACAATATATGTGCCATCGACGGTTCGTAAAAGTGTTCGCCCCAGCGACATATCCTCCACTTCCCCCATACAGCCAACCGTTTCAATGATGTCCCCCACTTTAAAAGGTTTAGTAAAAATCAAGACGGCGCCGGCCGCAAAATTTGAAAGCGGCCCCTGCAAGGCAAAACTGGTACCAAAACCAATCACGCTTAACCCAGCAATAAAAGGGGCAATCTCAATTCCAAATTTTCCGAGAGCAATCAAAACCGCAAAACCAAAAATGGCAAACTTGACACCGGAAGCGATGAATTTGCCAACCGTGATATCAATGCTTCGCTGCTTTAATGCCTTTAGTGCGACGCCAGCCAAAAAATTACCCAAAATCCAGCCACAAGTTAAAACAATTATTCCACCGATAACTCGAAAACTATAATTAACGCAAAACTCAATCAATAGATCCAAAATCTTTCGAACAGCTCCGCCACCATTCACTGCCAACTTCGTTCCTGCTTCCTGAGCATACACCGCGACTGTAAAAAATAACTGTCCCAGCATGAACAAAATTTTATAAATATTTCCTGGTGCTCTCATTCCAATTCTCCTCCTCTCTGCAACTTTTGGTAATTTATTTTGCGAGACTCACGATGGCTTCATAAAGCTTTTTCCGTCGTAATTTTCGAAGCATCACACAGATATGATCGCTTTCAATGATCTCTCCCCCGCGCGGCGGACGCCCCAACTTCTTGCTAAACCATTCGGCCAAAATCGGAATACGCAGCTGGGAGGGATCTTTAAACCAATCCATTTTTAGCGCCGAGGCGATCACATTCATCGGCACCCCGCCTCCTACAATCCACGTAGCGCCATACGGATGAATATGTGTCGGCAAACGATCAAATTCATCCTCAATCTCTCCCACCAATTCCTCAATAATATCCTCGAGAGTAATCATGCCTAAATTTTTTTTGTCCTCCGCAATAACAAGCGCAATGTGCGATTTCTCCTGGATCATCTGCTCAAGAACTTTTGAGATAGGCGTATTCGAGACAAAAGATTTGATCGGCATCACAACCCCCTTCAAACTGGGGTCATTAGGATTATTTTTTAAGGCATTCACGATATCCTTAAAATTGACATAACCCGTGATCGTCTGCGGATCGCCTTCTGTCTGGCACACGGGAAAGCGGGTGTGCATATCCAAATGGGCCCGGATCAGGGCGTCAGAAAGGCTCATATTCACCGGGATCATGGAAATGTCGGTTGCCGGCAAGACAATATCAGAAATCGGCCGGCTGGACAACTGCGCAGCGGAAAGAACAATTTTTTCCTGGCCCGTTTCAATAAGCCGCGAGGCCCGCGCCAGCGTAACAGCCGCTTTCAATTCGTGCAGGCCTAATTTATCATACGAATCAACTTGGGGCGGCCACTTCTGTGAGCCATACCCAACGATTTTCTTAACAAACCATTCGAAAACAACCACAACTGGATAACCAATCTGCGAAAATATTTTCATAATCGGAGAGAAAGCTAAGCATACCCATTCTTTGTTATTTAAAGCAAAAATTTTGGGGACAAGCTCAGCTAAAATGATCGTGATACAGCTCAGCGGAATGATTAAGCAAACCAGAGAAATTATTTCCGCGACTGTTTCTGATAATCCAAAATCCGTTTGGAATTTGGGAGCTAAACCTTCCGTTACCGCCGCCCCGCCGGTAGCGGCCGCGATCGCCCCAACCAGTGTGATGCCGATTTGAATAACCGCCAAACTCGATTCCATGCGGTCCTTCATATAGGTAGCTTCTTCCGAACCTTTTTTCTTTTGTTGGGTCAAAATTAAAAGCCGGGCCCGGGAAATGGAAGCCAAGGCCATTTCATATGCGGCAAAAATTGCATTAAAAACAAGCATGAAAAAAATAATTAACAACTCAAAAAGAAAAGTCATTTTTATATCTCGGATTTTAGCGTATTGCTTAAATGGCGGCCACCGATTCAATTTCTACCAGAACATCCTTGGGAAGCCTTGCCACTTCAACGGTGGAACGGGCCGGCGCATTGTCGGATTTAAAAAATTCGCTATAAACAGCATTCATGGCTGCGAAATCATTCATACTCTTTAAAAAGACTGTATTTTTAATAACTTTATCCAGCGATGAACCAGATCCTTCAAGCACCGCTCGTAAATTCTGCAAAACCATCCGTGTTTGTTCCGTGACACCTCCGGGACAGACCGCATTAGTTCTCGGGTCAATGGCGATTTGGCCCGAAGTATAAACAAGATTATGGCTAACAACAGCCTGGCTATATGGCCCTATAGGCAATGGTGCTTGCGGTGTTTTAATAATTTTTTTAGACATGGGGTCCTTTCTTTTTTCGTAATAAAATTAGTATGAAAAGTAAAAAACCCATAAGAGTGATTAGTCGCATGGGATATACTTTCCGGGAATAAGCGAAAACCATCTGCTCCAAATTACCGCCGTTAAATTGCCATACAAGAATATCCTCCTTGCGCTCAGGGGCGTTAGTTTTTAAGATTTCCCCGGGCATTCTTACTTGAATCTTAAACGTATATTTTTCAAACAGGGCAAACCCGTGGATGCCGAAAATCGACTCCTTTAACGGTTCAATTTCGCTGCCAATGGCGGCTTCGGTCGCCTGAAATGCCTTTTCAATCAATTCCCGATGAGCCGGGTTGCCCAATTCCGGGATGTTTGCAACAATCAATTGATAAGTGGCATCGAAAGTAAAGTGTTTTCCCAACTCGCTGACCACCGATTCCATCTCAGTGCTGGAAAATTTCTTTTCCTGAATCAGCTGAACCATGTGCTCAAATAACGGCTGATATTGCGATTTTAAAACCGCTGTAATGCGCTCCAATAGAAGTGAATCGGAAATACCTTGACTCAATTGCTGGCGAAATTGACTTAAGGCATGCTCTAAGATTTGATTCATAATTTCCGGCAAGTGTTCACGGTCTATGACATCCTTAAATTGTTCTTCGTACGTAAACCATTTGACCAGCCAGAGGTCTTTGACCTTCACTTGAAACTGGTTAACAGCAGCCTTGTCACGGGATTCCGTATGGCGCTTAAAATCACTTGCCGGAAAATCCGTCCGCGGGACAACGCGTTTAGTTAGATATGCGGGAACAAATTTCTCAACGGATTTGCCGGTGGAGGGATCCGTGATACTTAACGGGGATTGCACCCATTCCCCATCGGGGGGAAGCGTATAACGCGCAAGGATTTCTTCCCTATCTGCATCATCCTGGGCTTTAATCATGGTCGAGCGCGTAACCGCCCCGTCATCGCGCACAATGGACTCCGCGTCAAAATCAATGCGGCATCCTGCCAGCAAAGGACATACCCATATCGCTCCCCAAAAAAATACTGTGATGTGTTTTATCATTATGGGCCTTTGTACAACTAAAGAAAAAAATTTGGATTTATCATTGAGGAGACAAAGGCCAATATTGACTACCTCAATTCTTTTGGTTCTACAAAGGTCAATAGTTTACTGCATTTTCTCTAAAAGGATGTTGATTTTAGCAACCAAAGGCGCAAATTTATCCCCAGAGCGCAGTTTGATCGGCCCGAGCCTTTTTCTGGCAATACTTTCATCCAGCTCGCGCACAACGCGGTCAAACGGCCCAACGATTTTGTGCGTAATCTTATGCGCTAAAACCAGAATAAGCAAAATGGCAATGGGCAAAGCAACACATAAAATCAATGCAACCCGGTAGGCCGCTGGAATGACATTAGCAAAAATCGCCTCAGGGATTCCTACCTGATCAGCCGTTATAGTAAATATCAAATAAAATAATAAAATCGTGGTAATAAGGGTTGGGACAAACGCTGCTAAAAAAACGGTTAAAAAAATTTCACTGTGCATCTGATTGGCAAAAATCTGTTTTCCTCGGTTACGTATCCTATTCATTTTTTTTATACCCCACTTTTATGTCCTTATATTCAGCCTCGGCAGTCGAGGCGGTGTTATCGGCATCGGTCATAAGCGCAATTGCTCCCACATTAACAGCCGATTTTTTTCCAAAGGCCTTCCGGTAATCTTCCGTGATATTCCGTTCTTCCACCACCCACTGATTGAGTCTTTCTCTTCCAGATTGGATAACAATCAGTTTGATATTTGCTGAAAACGGGCTCGTCAAGACGGTCCCTTCAGGCACTGCTTCGTCCCAAATGTATTCTAAGCTGCGAATGTTCATAAAGTTCCAACTGGGAAATATGACATACACCCGCGCGGCGTAATCATCCTTTTCCAACCACCCTCCGGCGGGTGATGCTGCTTCGCTCGTTTTGCTTTCGCCCGGGAATTGATTGACCTTCCACTGCCAGCTGATCATGGGAAAATCTTGGGCATTAAATCTAATCTTATAAATTAAACCGGAACAAGCCTTGTCACTCTGGGCCTTCAAATAGCCAGTCGGATCATCAGGCGTCACGGTATAAAGGACTCTTCCCTTAAATACTTTTTCTTGCCATTCTAACAATGCCGATTTTTCATTGAAGGGAAACCATTTTGGCAGGTCATACGCATAAACGCAGTAAACGGCAAAGATAAAAATTGCCAGAAAAATAATTTGTAAAGTCCTTACCCGGGAAGAAAGTCGCATAAAAGGTCTCTGAAAGTTAAAGCCATTCTAATGTGTATTAAAAGCTCCGTCAAGGATTTATCGGATTTTTCGAGGGGATTTAAGCAGCTTTACGGCATATTCTTATTGACCTTTGTAGAACCAAAAGAATTGAGGTAGTCAATATTGGCCTTTG
>CAYHTV010000023.1:0-22242 GCA_964359575.1 uncultured Planctomycetales bacterium | reverse complement strand
TTCTATTAAAGATTGCTTCGCTTCGCTCGCAATGACACGAAACTTGCACACGGCGCTGTTTATTAATATCGTACGGTTAATCCACAGAATGGATTCAGATCAGGGGCGGAGCGTGTGACCCCCACATTCACCCCTAGATCAAGCTGAGTCTCACTGGTTAAAGCATAAGTCAGTCCAGTGTCCACGGTGGCTAACCAAGGAGCTTTTTTATCCATACTCGTGTTGCTAAAAAATTCCACATACCCGCTCAAATTTCCAATGATCGCATGCCCCAAGGTCAGAGAATTAATAAATTCTGTGTGGTAGCCGCTCTCGTTACTATTGTGCTTAAAATCAAATTCGCTCATGAGGCCCATATTCCAGTTTCCCGGCAATTGAAAGGCAATAGGCAGGATAATGCCCCCTTCAACATCATCATTACCAAGGTTATCGGTGCTGGTGGGAAATTTTAAGAACGGCATAACGGCCATTGCGCTTGGGCCATCATCGTTACCGTAGACATTGATTTTGAGTCGGGTTTGAATATCGCCAAAACCAATGTTTCGATTCCGGTCTATCCCGTTTGTCTGTTGGATGGTATATGGCGCAAGCACCAGCTGGATATCCATATTATGGAAAAGCCCAGCTTTCATATTTATCGGAGCAATTGCTAGCGCATATTGGCGATGCTGGGAATCATCCGGAATATCATGGTCATATTGATAGTCAATAAAACTCATTTCGATTTGATAGTGTCCGGCATCAACGGTGTAGGGACTCTCTGTTTTATCTGGACGATCCGTTGACATCTCACGCATGAATTCATGAGGAGTGGGATTCCTTAAGGTGTATTGACTTTTATTCTCGGCTTGTGCCATGGAGTAATGGACAATTAACAAGAGTAAAACAATCATGAGCAATCGCGGCATGGGATATCCTCCTAGTTTGAGATAGTATCTCATAAGTGGGTTAAAAAATTTATGTGTTACTCGGCTTGAAAACATTTTTGGCAAATCCCATAAAAATGCATTTCGTGCCCCAAGATGTGAAATCCCTTCTCTTGCAAATATGGAACATACCGTTCGTCTTCCTGTAAGTCTGGAAATTCAATATTGTGATGGCAACGGATGCAGTGTGCGTGATGATGCAATTTTTCATCATAGATATGTTCGAAATGCTGGTGCTTCTCGCCAAACGCAGTCTCGCGGATGACACCTGCCTCCAAAAGTTCGCGCAGGCTGCGATAAACCGTGGCCCGGGAAACTTTGGCCTTTTTGCGGCTGCATATTTTTACAATCTCCTCCGCGGTAAAATGTCCATGAGTGGCCATGACGGTCGTAAAAACTGTCTGCCGGCCGTCGCTGAATTTGAGCCCTTCTTGAAAGAGATGCTTTTTAAATTTTTCACACTCGGCTTTAATATTATGGAATTGCATTCTCATAGTGAGACAGTGTATCATAATAATTTTAACTGTCAATAGCGCTTTCACGAAAAATTAAAAAATACCACGAAGGGATTGCCGTTTGCAAAAAGGGTGGTATACTTTTAATGTAATTTAAGAATTAATCAACTGATAAGGGCAAAGCATCCGAAAGGCTGCGGCGCAAAGCTCATAGAGCCTAAATCCGCTAGAAAGGCGTGATAAGGCAGTCAGCTACCAAAGGATTAATGCGATGAAAAAATTCAAAACAACCTATAGCAGAAACCAATCTGGCTGTGGGTTTTTTTATTTTTGGAGACAAGATAAACTTAAATGGCTAAAGAAAACTATTGCCATTTTGGTGATTCTCGCCTTTTGGCCGGCACCGGTCTATTCCCTGCCACAGATTGCTGAGGTCGTTTCGGGTTCGGCGCAAGTTCAGGTCAATGGCAGCACAATGGAGATTCAGGCGGCGGATAATACCGTTATCAATTACAACTCATTTAACATTGGGCTGGGCGAATCCGTGAATGTTACCCTACCCTCTTCCGGCAGCCAAATTTTGAACCGTGTCGTGGGCAGTGAATTAAGCCAAATCTTTGGCAGCCTCACATCCAATGGTTTGTTCATTCTGATTAACCCCAATGGTGTGCATGTTGGGCCGCAAGCTACGATTAATGCGACAAACCTCGTTCTTTCAACAAGGGATATTGATAATCAGGCTTTCCTCAACAAAGATTATATTTTCGAAAAACTTTCGCAAGACCAGCGCGATGTGCTGCTTCTTAATGAAGGTAAAATTACGTTAAGTGAAGGCGGGTTTGGTGTTCTGATTGCGGGCGGTATTGAAAACACCGGTTCCATTATCGCGCCGTTAGGAACAGTGGCTTTGGCAGCTGGCGACGCGGTGCGTTTAAATGTTTCCGCGGATGGGCTCATTTCTGTTGCGGTGGAAGAAGCTGCAGCTTCTCATATTTATGATAAAGAGGGCAATCCGATTACCGATCAAATTAAAAACAGCGGCACGATTCAAGCCGATAGCGGGACCATTATTCTGGATGCCAAGAGTCTTCCTGATCTTTTTTCTCACGTGATTAATATGGAAGGAATTATTACTGCGGATAAGACGATTGTAGGAAAAGATGGCAGTATTACCTTTTTGGCTTCCGGAGATGTCTATTCTACCGGAACCATTTCCTCCCAAGGTGGAAAAATTAACTTAAAGGCCGGTGGAAATATTGTCAGTTTAGGAAGCCTTGTCGCGCAGTTATTAAATGAGAGGGGCGCGGCTTTCTTGATTGGAGGCAATTATATTGTTGGACAGGCTTTTGTTGAAAATGATGACGGAGCAGCTAATTTAGCCACCGGTAATTATAGCGGGACAACTTCTGACGTTGGCGATTTACTTGTTAATGAAAACGCAATCATTACACTGATTGGGGATACAACATTTACTGCGGATAGTGATGCGAGTGGCGGTGGTGGTTTTGGAATGAGACTTGGTTCCTCGATTGTAGGTGGCGGCTATAATTTTACCATCAATACATCTTCCAGCGCGAACTTACGCGCTATTTCGGGATTAGGTTCTTTGACGATTAACCGATCAGGTTCTTCCGCGACCCCTACCCTAACAATGAATAACAATATTACTTCGGATTCAGGGACAACCACACTTGGAGCGGGCGTGACGTTAAGTGTCGGAGGAAATACGTTAACCGTTAATGATTTTTCCATTGCTGGGACATTAAACGCGGGAAGTGGCACGATCGATATTAATGACGACCTGGATTTAACAGGAACAGGAACTTTTACGCAATCGACAAACACGGTCACCCTTGCGGGTGATTTAACGTTAGCTAGCGGGACAACCTTTACCAAAGCAACCGCGGGGCAAACCCTTTCCTTTGATGGGACAGGTACCATTACCGATAACAATAGCACTAAACAGGATTTAGGCGCCGTTGTTATCGGCGGCACATCAGTGACACAGACGTTAGGATCCGCGGTTAAGATGACGACTTTGGCGATTAATGAGGGAAATACTTTTAATCTAGCGGGCTATGATTTTAGCTTTTCTTCTATCGCAAACGTGAGCAACCAAGGAACGTTTCAGTTACAAGGCGCAGAAACCTTAACCAATGTGGAGGGCCTGGATAATAATTCCGGAACTGTGCTTTATAGTGGAACTGGCAGTTATAGCAGTGGACTTATCGGAGGTGACAGCTATTACAATTTAACCTTTAATGGCAGCGGTGGGACTTGGGATTTAGACGCAAATTTAGATGTTAATAGTACACTGACAATGACCAACGGCACGCTTGATCTCAACGGATATAATTTAGATTTAACTGGGGCCACCTTTTCCAATAGTTCAACTTTACGGTTACAGGGTGGAGAAACTTTAACCGCCTTCACCAATGATACCGATTCTGGAACCGTCGTTTATGATGGAACAAGCAGCTATTCTAGCCTAGCGGCTGGAAACAATTATTACAATTTGACTTTTAATGGCAGCGGTGGAGCATGGAATTCCGGTGGGAATATGGATGTTAATGGCGCGCTGACCTTGACTAACGGCACGCTTGATCTCAACGGATATAATTTAGATTTAACTGGAGGGAGTTTTGTTAATAACAGCACCTTGCGGTTACAAGGTGCTGAAACTTTAACCGCCTTCACCAACGACACCGATTCCGGAACCGTCGTTTATGATGGCACTGGAACTTATACCTCATTAGCCGCTGGAGCGAATTATTATCATTTGCAATTTAATGGCAGCGGCGGTTCTTGGGCCGCAATAGCCGACACCGATGTGGATGGAAATTTGACCATCACCAGCGGGACATTTAAGGATGGCGGTAAAACGGTTTATTTAGCCGGGAATTGGTCTAATAGCGGGACTTTTACGCCTACCGGCACTTTGTATTTAAACGGTGGGAATCAAACAATCTCAGGGTCATCGACCTTCAATAATATAACAAAAACGCCTTCCAGCCAGCAAACCTTAACCTTTGAAAATTCGCAGACACAGACCGTTAATGGGACGTTAACTTTAAAAGGTGTCAGCAGTGACAGCCGGTTATTGTTACGGTCCAATTCCAATGGGACCGCTTGGAAAATGAATCCTACCGGAACGCGAAGCGTTGAATATTTGGATATTAAAGATTCCAATAATTTAAACTCAACAGAAATTCAGTGCACCAGCGGCTGTGCGGATTCGGGTGGCAACACGCGCTGGCTATTCGCCCTTCCGTCCAGCACCAACAACGCCAGCACTAACAATACGAGTATTGACCAAACCCTGCGGATTATTCCTCCTCCGTCGTTTTTCAGCCCGGTTTTTGTTCCGCAGTTTAACCTTATAACCTTGCCGGTTGCCTTCCAACTGAGTAGGGTTGCGCCGGCTATTCCCTATTCACCGCAAAAATCTTCCTTATCGAAACCGCAGATCCCGACCAAAGAAACGGATTTTAAAGTTTATCAATTATTAGAGGACAGTAATGATTTTTCCGCACCGCACAATGACGAAAATAATATCGAGAAATAGCTAAGAATTCGCAAAGAAATATCAATCGGATTTTCTCAAAACAGTCATTAACTCTCAAAATCGATGGCAAAGTGAAACCGGGATGTTGAACTTTCCGAAATTGTTTTATCGCCTATTGGAAAACCCCATTCCAGCCGTAAGAGAGCGCGATTAAAGAGGTGGATGCGCAATCCGGCACCGGTGCTCATCAGGTTGGTCGTATCTTTTTCGGTGCTTAAATTGTTGCGCTTATTTCCCCATCCATGGTCAAAAAAACCGACAAAGGTCACATTATCCTTAAAAGATTTTTCCGAAAACGGCATGGGCAAACGCTGCGGGATAAAGAATGCCGGTATCAATAATTCAAAATTTTCTTGCATCGCATCATCCGCTAAAAAATCCCCTGATGGATATCCACGGACCGAATTGAGCCCGCCTAGATAAAATTCCTCTTGCGGGGTGAGGCGGTTTGATGCCACTTGCGTCTTCCACTGAAAACTTCCCTGAAAGCCAAGCGGCAGCATCATTTTCTGCTGGAGGGTCAGATTAAATTTTGTAAATACGTTTTTGGCCTCACGGCTCGAAAGGGCGCTGAGCCGCCGCGCGCCAAGACCATTGATCCCTTGCGAGATTTGAAAAGTCAAATAACTGCCTTGACGCAAGCCCTTTGAAACAAAACTCGATCCAAAATTTAGAATACGTAGTCGGTCGCGCGTGGTAGTCCCGGAGTTTTGAAAAATCGTTTTGTCTTTAGCATCGATGCCAAAATGAAAATCCCCAAGATAGCCGCCATTTTTAAAAAGATCTTGGTAGACTGCCAGATTGATATTGCGGCTATTGGAATAGACACCGGAGGAGGTATACTCCTTTTTGGGAGCGGCTTTGCTGTAGCTGTGTCCATAAAGCAAAGATGTTCCATGATTTGTGACGGGGACAGAGTGATAGGTATAAATACTTTCAAAATTCCTACCATAAATATACCCTCCTAAGAGGGTATCATCAAATCCTAAAAAATTGTTATGCTTGGCGCCAAAGGTATTGCGTTCCTTTCCGGTCGAGGTGACGCCTTCGTTATCGAAACTGTAGGTAAGATGCGCGGGGAAATTGGTCGTGACATCAAGCGTGACATCTGTCGTCTTTGGCTTTTCGCCTTTATGAAGAATGACCTTAGCATCGCGGTCCGGATTTTTATTGATAAGAAAAAGGCCTTGCGATATTTTTGAATATCTGATCACCTCATCCGGTTTTTGTTTCCAATAATATTTTATGCGATTCGATTTAAAATATTTATGCTTTTTTATATGAAGTTCGCCCATTTTGGCTTCCACCACCTGAATCATTAAAATACCATTTTCCATGGTCTGCGGCGGAATAAAACATGTGGCAATGAATCCGCGTCTTAAATATTCTTCTTTAATTTCATTCAAAAGCTTATTCAATTCCTCAGATGCCACCTCGTGGTTTTCATACTTTTCGATAATAAAATCCAAATCCTGCGGGGACAGGCTCTCGTTGCCGATCAATTGAATTTCTTTGATAAAAAATTTTATTCCTTGAAGTTGGCTGGGAATGGCGAGTGTTTCAATTTTGGGAGTGATTGGCTCGGGCTTTAATTTTTGTTCCCATTCGTCATCTAAAGGCCGGTTGATCTCGCGGGTCGCTTCATCAATAGGGGTTTGAGATTGCGCCCCCGAGGCGAAAGCAAAAAAAATAATAGCAAAAAAAAAGGATGTCGTAAATTTACATAACTGTATTGGCAAATAAAATTTAAAATGCATCAGCACGCCATTTGATGGAACAGCCCATAGACGGATATTGCTTTTGAGAAACGGGAGCGACGGCGGCGTAGTTGTTAATGGCTTCTTTCAGTTCTTCTTTAGTGACCTTGCCTTCCTCCTGCCAATTGTCATCAATCCGGCCGTGATAGACAAGTTCATGATTTTTTCCGAAAAAATAAATATCCGGGGTGCATTGCGCCTTAAATGCCTTTGCGGCCTGCTGCGACTCATCCACCAAATAGGGAAAATCAATTCCCAGCTCTTTTATTTTCTTTTTCATATTCTCGGGGGAATCCTCTGGATAGTCGGGATGGATATTGGGGTTAATGGCCACGGTATTGATGCGCATGCCCTTAAAATACTTAGCGAGGCGCACCACGCGCGGCCAGACGGCAATAGCATAGGGACAATGGTTGCAGGTAAAAACGACTAAAAGCCCGCGCTCACCGAAAAGGTTGGCTTCTTTATATTCCTTGCCATTTGGGTCCTTTAAATTAAATTCCGGCATTTTTGTGCCGAGTGGAATGATAACCGATTCTAACAGAGCCATGAGCATCCTCCTTAAATCTGTACGAATACCATGATAGTGTCGGAAAACCCTCCCGGTGTCATTGCGGGACACTGAAAGGAGGTTTTCCGACACTATCACCATTATAGAAATCCACTTTAACGTGTCAAGAAAAATGACCGTTATTAGAAATTTTATTTGCCCAAAAATAATTTTTCAATATAATGAGGCCGTGGCCATAACAACGAATCTAATTTTACATCAAATGGAAATCGGACCGATGGCAAATTTTCAATATTTCATCGGTGATAAGCGCACCGGTGAGATTGCCGTGGTAGACCCTGCGTGGGACGTAAATTTTCTACGCTCGGAGGCGGCGCGTTTGGGCTACAGAATTGTTGCGGTTTTTTTAACGCACGGCCATCCGGACCATGTCAATGGCCTGAATGAACTTCTGACAGCGCACCACGTACCGGTTTATATTTCTCAATATGAACATCCAATCTTTATGCCAAATTGTAAGAGTTTACACAAAATCGAAAATTTAACGAAATTAAAAGTTGGAAAAATTGAATTTGAATGCATCCATACGCCCGGTCATTCCCCAGGCTGTCAATTATTCAAGCATGAAAATACAGTGATTAGCGGTGATACGATATTTATCGATGGCTGCGGCCGCTGCGATCTTCCTGGCAGCAACCCTAAAGCCATGCACAACAGCCTTTATAATGTCATCATGAAATTTCCGAATGATACCCTTCTCTACCCCGGCCACAATTACGGTCCTGCCCCTTTTGCCACGGTTGGCGAGCAAAAACAAACAAATCCGTATCTTCAATGCGGTAGTTTAGGAGAATTCCTCGAAGAGCGCATGGGGATCATTCTTTAAATCCTTTTAATAAAAATGATTGGATCAGGGCACTGTAGATACGAAAAGGTAAAATTTTTCGTAACATAAAAAGTATTTTACTCTCCGGATCCGGAATACTGCGAAACGGCGGATGTGGCGCATTGATGAGTTTTTCTATCAATATTGCCACATTTTCTGGATCCTTGCGGCACTGGGCCACATAATCCATGACTTTCCGTTTTAATAATTGCGAGTATGGAAAATACGGGCTTTGCGGGTTATTAAAATTTTTTGCATACCGCGCGTTTTCACTAAAAATTTTTGTTTTGTACGTTCCGGGTTCGACCAAAAGCACCTGGACCCCCCATAAGGCCAACTCATAGCGCAAACTTTCCGAGAATGCTTCCAGCGCCCATTTGCTGGCATTATAAGCGCTGAAGGCTGGCGACGTTGAGAAACCCGCCACACTTGAGATATTAATAATTTTCCCGCTGCGGCGGTTACGCATCATCGGTATAACAACCCGTGTGACGTTTTGTACGCCAAAAAAATTTGTTTCCATTTGGGCGCGGATTTCGGCATCGGTTAAATCCTCAAAAAATCCGCCAATGCCATAACCAGCGTTATTGATTAAGGCATCAATGTAGCCGTATTTTGCGGTTATGCGAGAAACGACAGTTTGAATAGAATTTTTATCAGTTACATCAAGCGCGAGGAGATCGACTTCCCCGCCCCGTCGCTTGACCTCCTCATGCAACGGACCGCTCTTATGGGGATCCCGCAGAGTAGCAATGACGTGATGTTTTTTTGCGGCAAGCCGGGCAGCAATTAAGAGACCGAATCCGCTGGAGCAGCCGGTGATAAGGATGATTTTCGGTATCGAATTTGAGAACATGATGAGAAAAAATTATGACTTATTTCTTAGATTAATGGAAGTAATTAGAGGTTTAAGGGTGGGTAATTCTTTTTTTACAACCTCATCAATGGCTATAAGAATATCATGAATATAGTCGCGAACATCTTTGTTGATCATACAAATTCGATTTCCTTAAGGATATGCTGACCGATATGCGGCTTTAAAGCTTTTTTTGAGACAAGATCAATTTTGACCTTTAAGATTTTCGATAAATATTCCTCAAGATCTAAAAATATAAAAAAGCCGATTGGTTTTTGAAACTCAACGAGAATGTCAAGATCGCTCGTTCGTTTCTGTTCTCCTCGGATATATGATCCAAAGAGGCCGATGCGTTTGACACTAAATTTTTCCCGCAATAGGGTTTTATTTTTTTTTATGGTCATTTTTATTGCTTGCAAATTTTTCATTTCTTAGCCTCGTAGACTTTTTGAATCAACAAGAAATCCACCAGCGTCACCGCGATCATCGCTTCCACGACCGGAACAACCCGCGGGCAAATACAAGGGTCATGGCGGCCTTTGACTTGAATTTCCGTATCTTCACCGGAAATATCAACGGTTTGCTGATGCTTGGCAATCGAGGAAGGGGGTTTAACACCAACGCGCAAAATAATATCTTCCCCGTTAGATATTCCACCTAAAATGCCACCGGCGTGGTTGGTTTTGGTATGAATTTGCTTTTCCTCTTTATAGAAAATATCATTGTGCTCAGATCCAAACAATTTTGTCGCTGCAAAACCATCACCGAATTCAATCCCGCGCATCGTGCCGATTGACATCAGCGCATAGGCTAAGCGGGCATTAAGTTTATCGTAAATCGGTTCGCCTAAACCCGGTGGGCAGCCTGTAATCACGGCTTCAATCACACCACCTACGGAATCACAGTCCTTGCGGGCTTCTTCAATCAGGGCAATCATTTTTTCGGCAGCCTCAAGATCACAAGTGCGGACAATATTTCTTTCAATCACCGAAAAATCTTTTTTCTGTACAGTGATATTCCCAACCGATAAAGTATAAGCAATCACTTGAATTTTTTGCTGCGCAAGAATTTTTTTGGCAATGGCACCGGCCGCGACACGACAGGCTGTCTCTCGTCCTGAGGAACGGCCTCCACCGCGGTAATCGCGGAAACCATATTTCATTTGGTAAGTATAATCGGCGTGCCCTGGCCGAAAAATGTCCTTCAAATTCGAATAATCTTTGGAACGTTGATCTTCATTGCGGATAAGAATGGCGACCGGCGCGCCAGTTGTTTTTCCCTCAAAAATACCAGAAAGAATTTCGGCGGTGTCGGTTTCCTTGCGATGCGTGGTGATCTTGGACTGGCCCGGCCGGCGGCGGTCGAGTTCTTTTTGAATATCTTCTTGAGAAAGCGGCAGCAACGGCGGCACCCCATCAATGACGACACCTATCGCTGGCCCATGACTTTCGCCGAAAGTGGTAATTTTAAATAATGTTCCGAAGCTATTTGACATTTTAATTGTCACAATGTCACAAGGCACACGTCACATGTGCTTCAAGCTTTCATGTGACACTGTGACTTTGCGACCTTGTGTCCTTTATAAATCCGTCACCGCTCCCGTTGAGGCTGAGGTAACGGTTCGCATATACTTTGCCAAAACGCCTCGAGTGTATCGCGGTTTAGGTTGTTTCCATTTTTTTAGACGTTTTTTGATTTCCGCTTGTGAAACTCCTAAATCAATACGTTGTTTACTCGCATCGATCGTAATTTTGTCACCATCCCTAACGATCGCAAGCGGCCCACCCGCGTAAGCTTCTGGCGTAATATGCCCAACAACAAAACCGTGACTGCCACCGGAAAATCGGCCATCCGTAATCAGCGCCACATCTTTTCCTAAACCCTTTCCCATCACCGCCGACGTTGGTGAAAGCATCTCGCGCATCCCAGGCCCGCCGCGCGGACCTTCGTAACGGATAACAATCACATCGCCTTTGACAATTGTGCCGTCTAAAATTTTTTTGAGAGCTGCTTCTTCTGATTCAAAAATTCTGGCGCGGCCCGTAAAAACATTCCCCTCTTTTCCGGAGATTTTTGCGACTGCCCCTTCTCGTGCTAAATTACCATAAAGAATCACGATGTGACTATCTTTTTTTATAGGATTTTCAAATGATCGGACAACTTGCTGGCCAGCGGGATACGGTTGAACGTCTGCTAAATTTTCGCGAACGGTTTTTCCAGTCACTGTTAAACAATCGCCATGCAGCAATCCTTTATCTAAAAGCATTTTCATTAAAGGTGTCAAGCCACCGATTTTCACTAAATCCGCCATCACATACCGGCCGCTAGGTTTCAAATCAGCCAAAATCGGCACACGTTTTCCGATACGCGTAAAGTCATCAATGGATAATTTCACCCCGGCCGCATTGGCCATCGCTATAAGATGCAGCACCGCGTTTGTAGAACCGCCCAGCGCAATGACAACCGTGATCGCATTTTCAAAAGCTTTTTTGGTCATAATATCACGTGGGCGAATTCCTTTTTCCAATAAACTTAAAACAGCTTGTCCAGCACGATAACAATCGCTCGCCTTTTCTTCGGAAATCGCGGCCTGCGTGGAACTATTCGGCAGGCTCATGCCCAAACCTTCAATCGCGCTGGCCATCGTGTTCGCCGTGTACATCCCGCCGCATGAACCTGGCCCGGGAATCGCGCACGATTCAATGCCTTTCAATTGTTCTTCATTAATTTTTTTATTGGCGTATTGTCCGACGGCCTCAAAAATGGAAACGATATCCACATTTTTATCTTGATAACATCCTGGAAGAATAGTGCCGCCGTAGACAAACACGGCGGAGCGATTCAAACGCGCCATAGCGATCAAACATCCCGGCATATTTTTATCACAGCCGCCGATCGCGACAAATCCATCAAAACCCTCACAGCCCACCACCGTTTCCACGGAATCCGCAATCACCTCCCGTGAGACAAGGGAATATTTCATTCCTTCGGTACCCATGGAAATTCCATCGGAAACCGTGATCGTATTAAAAATAACCGCCTTGCCGCCGTTTTGATCCACACCTTCGGCGGCCTTGAGCGCCAATTTATCAATGTGCATATTACACGGTGTCACCATGCTCCACGTCGAGGCAATCCCGATTTGTGGTTTGGTAAAATCTTCATCTTTGAAGCCAACCGCCCGCAGCATCCCGCGGCTGGGCGCGCGGTCGTAACCGCTGACCACAATGGCGGAATGTGGACGTTGTGTTAAATTTTTGCTTTTATGCATAAGTTCGTTTTTTATCTGATATATTTCTTGGAAAATTAATTCTTTTTTGCGGTTGGTATAACTGAAGAATTTTCACGACGTTTTTCTCGTTCTTTTTTTTGAAGAGAACTATTATAAATTACTACTGAAATAAGGCCTCCTAAATCCAGGGCAACAACAATAGCCGCTGCCCATTCTTTTCCATTTACCGCAATCTCTTTTGCAATATACAAGCCGTAAATCGCAATGATTGTTGCGAGAATCATCCCCAAATATGACTTAAGAATACCCGAGTCCACTACTCTTTTCTCCAAATATATTCTATGGGTTGATGCTTTTCAGCCATAGTAAGAATACGTTCTGCTGCACCGGGCACAGTATTATTATATTGTTGTAAAATTTGCGGAGGAGGTATTGGGCCGCTTATTTCTGTATAAGTGGTGGCGGAGACTTTCAGAGGGGTATTTCGTGCTTGGGGATTATTTTCGGGCATCACTAGCAAATTTCTCTACGGCTGAAATCAGGTGATCTCCCACCGAAGCCCAATCACTGAATAGAGCTTTACAATCAGCTTCTTCAGGGGTTAAATCTTCATTATAAATATCCTGATTGCCTAAAAAATCAAATGTTCTACTCATACCTTCAACGAAAGAGGGATTGGCAAATAAACGACCTGATCTATTAAATAAAATTGTATTCATGGGATAATTATGGCATAAAATATTTTATTTGACTATTTATTTTCTCTTTTTAAAAATTACTCTCATTAGCCTAACCATGGTTTTAATTCCTGATTTCTTTTCTCATACTCCGAAATCTGTTTCTCAAACTGTTCCGTCCAGCCGATTTGGTCAAGCCCTTTCAGCAAACATTGTTTGGCAAAGGCATCGATTCCAAAGGAATATGTTTTTCCGGTTGACGTGGAAATCGTTTGCTTTTCTAAATCTGCCGTAATTTCAAAACTTTTATTTCCAGCGATATCATTAAAAATTTCGTCTACTTCTTTTGATTTTAATACTATCAATAAAATACCGTTTTTCACACAGTTATTATAAAAAATATCCGCAAAACTCGGCGCGACAATGACCCGAAAACCGTAATCAGCGAGCGCCCACGGGGCATGCTCGCGGCTGGAGCCGCAGCCAAAATTATCGCGTGCCACTAAAATGGTTGCCCCGCGGTATTGCGGTTTATTTAAGGAAAAGTCGGGATTTTCTTTTATCCCTTCATAATCGAGGTAACGCCATTCGTGGAATAAATGCTTACCGAAACCCGTGCGCTCAATTTTGCGTAAAAATTGTTTGGGCACAATCGCATCGGTGTCAACGTTGACGCGATCGAGCGGGGCAACAAGACCGGTATGGATGTCGAAGGATTGCATATTCGCACAGAGTATCTCGTAGCTAGTATTTCGAGATACGAGATACGAACTACGGTTAAGTTAAAAATTTCCTTATATCTACAATCTTTCCTTCAATCGCGGCGACCGCGGCCATTTCCGGACTCATCAAATGCGTGCGGCCGCCCGGCCCCTGACGGCCTTCGAAGTTACGGTTGCTCGACGAGGCGCAGCGCTCGCCTTTTTTCAGTTGATCATCATTCATCCCTAAGCACATTGAACATCCCGCAAATCGCCATTCAAATCCGGCGGCGGTAAAAATTTTATCCAATCCTTCCACTTCCGCCTGCCGGCGGACACGGCCAGAGCCGGGGACAACAATTCCCTGAACTTTGGGATGAACCTTTTTACCCTTAACGATAGCCGCAGCCGCGCGTAAATCTTCAATGCGGCCGTTGGTACATGAACCAATAAAGACTTTATCAATGGCGATGGAATTCATGAGTGTATTAGGTTTTAAATCCATATACGCAAGCGCGTTTCGGGCCGCCGTGCGCGTGACGGAATCGGCGAAACTTTCCGGGTCCGGAATTTTCCCATCAATCGAAGTGACCTGGCCCGGACTCGTTCCCCAGGTCACTTGTGGTTTAATATCTTCCGCCTTAATGTTGATGACCTTATCAAATTTCGCACCCTTATCGCTGGGTAAAGATTTCCAATAAGTTAACGCCAAATCCCAATCAGAACCTTTCGGCGCGAAATCTTTTCCCTTAATATAGGCGTAAGTTGTTTCATCCGGCGCGATCATGCCCGCCCGGGCGCCTGCCTCAATACTCATATTGCAAATGGTCATTCGTCCTTCCATGGATAAATCGCAAATCGCACTTCCAGCGTATTCAATCACATAACCGGTCGCGCCGGCGGTGCCGATTTGGCCAATAATATATAAAATTATATCTTTCGATGTAATGCCTTTGCTTAATTTGCCATCGATATTGATCAACATCGTTTTGGCTTTATTTTGCTGTAAGGTTTGAGTAGCGAGAACATGCTCGACCTCGGAGGTTCCAATGCCAAACGCCAGCGCCCCAAACGCCCCGTGCGTCGCCGTATGCGAATCGCCGCAGACAATGACCATCCCAGGCTGAGTTAAACCCATCTCTGGGCCAATAACATGGACAATTCCTTGATCTTTGTGAGAAAAATCGTATAACGTAACATCAAACTCCTTGCAATTTTTGACCAAAGTCTCCATCTGAATACGGGAAGTTTCTTCAACCAACGACCACTCTTTGGTTCGTGTAGAAACATTATGATCCATCGTCGCAAATGTCTTTTGGGGACAGCGCACGCGGCGTTTAGTCAGACGAAGTCCTTCAAAAGCCTGCGGGCTGGTCACTTCATGCACTAAGTGCATATCCACATAAATCAGCGAGGTTTCGGTTCTGCTTTCGCGGACCAAATGATCGTCCCAAATTTTTTCATACATGGTTTTTGGCATAAATTATCCGATGAGAATAAAAAGTATATCACGCCCAAAAAGTTAAATCGATGAAAATTTTCTTGTTACCATAAAAATTTTCCTTCCAGAAAACGCTCTCTCAAAACCCTCCCGTACCCCTTGCGGTTCAACAATTCCCATGTCATACTTTATTTTAGAGACAATCATTTTACCGAAAAGGCAAACCAGCCGCAAGGCTGGGACCCAGAGAGATATTTCTGGCCTTGTGGGGCTTGATTTCAAAATAAAATTTCCCAGCGCACAAGGGCAAAGCCGCGGACCCTCTTATTATTTATTAAGGGTAGCCGGGTTACCGAAACTGCTGTTACGGTAACCCGGTTTTTTATTAATCATATGCTGATTCAATCGCTGATATTGAAAAAAATCATTAGAGCGTCCTTATGGGCCTTTGTACAACTAAAGAAAAAAATTTGAATTTATCATTGAGGAGACGAAGGCCAATATTGACTACTTCAATTCTTTTGGTTCTACAAAGGTCAATAATGAAGCCACAGGGACATAACCCCTCAACTTTATTCGTTATCATTGTTTCCATAATGCTTTCCTCCCCTGCTTATGCCGTTAACACATCACAGAAGAATGCGCCTTTTGATTTGCCGCTCCAAGATTGGGAAAGTCATAAGGAAACAAAGCCGGAAATTGAGAATCGCTTTTCTTCGTTTTTATCCTGGAATCCTTTATCGCCAAAAGTCACTTTACAAAATAATAAAATTGTCGTGATATTCAACACAAAAACAGGGGATATTGTTTCCATCAAAAATAAAATAACAGGCTTCACGCACCTTATCGGCAATCAATACCCTTGGCGCGCGCAGTTAAAGTTTAAAAGCAGCCCCTTCGCTGTTACAAACTTGCTAAGTCCATCTGATCTAGAATGCCAAAATGTAACTAAACAATATGGTCCCCATAAAGATAAAAATGGAATTGAAACCCTTGGATTTTACTGGAAGGATTGTAAAGTGGATTCAAATAATAAATTTGACGTTGGGGTATTAGTGAGTCTCAATCCCAATGAAGATAAATTTAAAATGCGGTTTGCGATTGATTCATCAGGGATTTGGAGATCCACTATGCCTGAAAATGTCGGCAGCGGCATGCTGGTTGATTATGGGATCGATGAGTTCCGGAGTTATCTCACAATAGTTAATCAGAACCAAAATACTGTCGCCGACTGGCTTGGTTTAGCATCACGATCCGCTCCTTTAATCAAATCACCGTGCAGTGTCTTAAACGCGCAGACATCTCCCGCCAGCAGCCGGGGCGATCCTTCCCTTTATTATGGGCCGGGATTAGATGGATGGCATGATCCCGTTCAGTATGCCGCATTTAATTTTGCCTATTTTAACTCGACGGGCAACGGTTTGTATGCTTGGCCGGTCACGGTTGATTTTTTTGAACGGGTTACCAATGCTTACCGCTCGATGGGTAATTCTATTCAGATTGCGACTATCGAAGAATTACCGGCGGATATTTATTCTGACTTCTATTCGGCACTGACCCCGATAGAAATCGGGGTTTACAATTATGATAGTAATATTTTTAAGAATGAAGAAGGCTGGTTCCCCTTTGCCCAAATCTATAAAAATCACGTTAATAACGAAACATTATTCCATATGAAAGGCCGGTTGGAAAACCGAATGGACATCCCCCTAGGGCTTAAAAAAGGTGCGATAGTCAATTGGGTTGGGACAGAGGGGAATATCCCTGTCATTCCCTATACAAACCCAGCCGAGACAGCCAAGGTCGTATCCATGTTTAAACAAGCCCATGATTACTATGGCGCGTACAAGACATACGTCCAGCACTATATGCAATGGCATGACATTACTCAGGGAGGAAAAACAGAATACCGCCTCCGACCGGGCCAGCAGAATTATTTTCAACTGCTGCAGGCCAATGGGCTTGCACCCTGCAATTACATCGTGACATCGTTAATAGACCCCAGCGATAAATATGCTTCCTTGATGCAGCCATACGCGGTTATTGATGAATCGGGGAATATCAGATCCCAAGATTTTCTAGGGGTTCAGGCTATGGAAATTGATAACTGGCATTCAGATCAGCCCTGGGCGGCCTATATCAATAATGTTCATACCCCTGCTTTAACGAGCGGCGTTGAATGTTCCTATTATGACGCGCCTATTGGAACTCGAGCGGATTACAAAATAACTTCTTCCCATACCCCAGGTGAAGGACGCTATCAAAAATATGGAATGGCGGCCGCTTTATACAGCGTGATTGACTTTGCCAAGAGCATCAATCCCAACTACTGGGGAATAGGCGAAGCCATTAATGAATCTCTTATTCCGTATACTCAGTCTATAGGAACGGAAATTGTCCCGGTATGGAATCCCGCAGTTTTTAACCAAAGCAACATTCAAAATTATGCAACGGCTTATAATAATTTATACGGCGCGCCATTTGGCTTGGCTGTGCACCATCCATATTCCGTTGCCATCGGATTAAACGATTTAACGTCAGCGCTCCTTTATACCTATCAGCCGGAAAACTATACATATTTCAACATGCAGCAGGCCCTTAATGGCGCTGTAATTGTTACTCAGGAAGCGGGAATTTTTCTGGCGCAGTTTGGAGACCATAGCTGGCTGGCCAACTTTCAAATGAATGCCTATGACTGTAACGCGCAGAGCATTATGACAATTGCGCAATGCCAGTACCTGGCACAGTTCTTTGTCGATCTAGCCAAAATAACTCAAAAATTAGTCCAGATCCGCAGACAATTCTCCCAATATCTCGTCGAAGGTGAATGGTTTTTACCGCCTGACTCGGATATTGTCTCTCAGGAGAGGAAAATAGCGCCCGATGGAGAAATTTTAAGCGGCGCTTTCTTCCCGAAAGTTATTTCAACGGTTTTTAAAGATACCGCTGGAAACCTTGGGGTCTTTTTTGGCAATCCGGAATATACGGATGAAAGCGTGACCTTTCAAATGGATCCCAAGCGCTACGGCCTGGCAGCGAATCAAAACCACATGTTGTATCAAACAGATTTAACAAACGGGAAGAGGACTCTTTTAGGGCCGATCTCGGGGAAAAATTTTAAATTCGTTGTTCCGGCAAGGGATATCAGTGTCTTTGAAATTCCAAGTGTGATGCCTGAGAAGACGGCGGAATGAAAAATATTGTCTACATCAAACGCTTTCTTAAATCCCACTCCGCGCATTGCTAGCTGATGACATACTTAAGTGAATGGGGAGAGAGTCAATTTCATCGAAAAAGACCACCATGATGAATAAAAATCATTTTTCTGTTCTAATATTTATTATCTCCCTAAGCTGGCTAATCACTACTAGTCCGCCGACCTTTGCGCAGTCTTTAGCCACCGCTCCCAAGGAATCGCCCGGCATTGATGCGCAGGAACTTGAAAAATTGTCTTTGTTCACGGAAACCTTTGCGTTTAACGAAAACGCGCCGTTTACGGATTCGGACATTAAGCTTATTCAAAGCGTATGTCCAGGGATTTTCGTTGCTCAAAGCCTGCCTTCACTACTCCTTCTGAATGCTGGGGATGCCGCTTCTCTTCGAACATGCAAAGAGCGAATAACCAGCAATCTGCAAAATTCCGGCTCCATTCTATTTTTTCCCAATTATTTGCTTCCCGTACTATCCCCGTTGACTTCGGCGTTAAATTCGCCGTCAATGGCTAAACAAAATCAGAATACTTTTTCTCCGTCCGGCAATTCCGCTTATGCCTCTAACGCGCCGGGTGGTTTTCAAAACGTCCCGCTCAGCCAATCACCAGGGCAGAACTACAATGATCCATTGGCTGCAGCGATGCAGAACTATGTCTATGACCCTTTAAAGATTGTAAAAGCAGGTTCTCCTGACCAAACAGGTTATGCCTTTAATTACTTTAACAATAATACGATTGGTTCTTCCTTGACGCATCTCACCTACGTGGGCCCAGGTCCGATTAAAGGAGAGGGCAGCCTCATAGGTACTGAATTAAACCGCCCGGTTATTGATGTTTTAGCCGGCCAATTTCTGCCTTATGCTAATCTGATGCCTAAAAGCACAAAATGGTTATCGCTGGTTGGCTCCATCCCCAATGGTCAGCTCGGGCTTGGCGTTTGCCCAGGCTGTAGACTTGAACGCTATGCTTTTAATGTTTTTGATTTTAGTAAATTAAAACTTTATGAGTTGGGATTTTATCTTAACGATATTTTCGATTTAATTAATAAACTTCAGACCACAAATGCCCATGTGGTTGAGCTTGATTTTGGGGTCCCAATTAATATTCCTTTCGTAAACAGTGCCATACAGCAATACATGCAAACCTATTTGAGCAATGCGAATGTTGTCGCCCCCATAGGCCTAGATCCATCAACCTATCCGCTTTTTATAGATCCAAATATTCCATGGATGCCCGCCGCTACAATTCCAGAAATTATTTCGGTAGGTTCAACTGGTAAACGAATCACAGGTACAAATACTATTGATCCAACGCAAATCGCTGACCATTCTATCCAGCAGTCCCCTGATGTCGTTGCTCCAGGGACCGGAATATGGGTTCCTGATTCTTTCGACGCTTTTGGCAATCCTATTTATAAAGAAGAAGACGGGACAACGCATTCCGTCGCATTTATTTCAGGAATTCTGGGATTATGGTGGTCCTATTTGTTGGATAATCCATCGAAATTTCCATATCTTGCACAATCACCCCGCAAATACCAAAAGCAGTACTTTGAGCAGTTGTTATACCGTACGGCAGCTGATTTAGGCGCTCCCGGCTTCGACAATATTTTTGGATACGGCCAGCCTGATGCTGCACGAGGATTGTTTCTTATGGAAGAAGATGAAAAAAACAGCCTGGCCCCCAATCTTACTCAGGGATATCATGAATGGCCGCAGGATAACCCAGGCGGACTCATTTTTAATCTTGCCCAAGGCCGGTTCAAGGGAGTAGTTCCTCACACGTCCGCGGATATCAATGCTGCCTACACTTTCGGCGGCTGCGGAAGTCTTAAACTGAGCACTATTAAAGTCGATGTTAAGAAACCTAAATTAGATTTTTATTTGGATAAATTTTCCGCGCAGGTCGTGGGCGTGCAAGGAGACGTGATCAATGTGCGGCTTACCTACGAACCGTATGTCCTTGTGAAGTTCGATTTTGAACTTTATACTGTGCTCAATTGTATTCTTTTCCAAACTCCCTTTGAAATGACTGCAACAATAGATTATGATAGAAACGCGCCGGCTGTTGTTCAAGACGTTTACTTGCGGTTAGGCGAAAAAGGATATGAAACTTTATCTTACAGCACTAAACATCCTCTTCGGAAATTTGACGTTCAGGTCAACAGCCGTTTTCCCAAATGGGTCAACAAGGAAATAGAAGATGAGATACGCGAAGAATTAGATAATTATGCCTTATCGTATATTCTAGGGTCCATTAATCTTTTTTTCAGCCAGGTTGATACTCCCCTAAAAGATATGACTGAAAAAATATTTAACGCAAGCCTGCTGGTGAATCGTGATCCAAACCCAACGGTAGAATTCTATAATCGGTTGCGCAATTCCAAAGCGCCTTTTGTTTCTTCCCCAAATCTGAGATACTTTGATCTGTCAACAAAATTTATCCACGACGCAAATCAATCGAGCCAAACAACCCCAGTGCTTCACGCGCCTGTTCTCTACTATGCCGATGGCGTAAACCCGCCGCTTGTTAATCCGCTCAAACCTTCTTCTCCCATTAACTACCCGCCTAATCCGGTCGACGCATCAATATACTATGGCACCGAGCTTGCCAATTATGAATTGCTGGCCGCTTATTCGCAGGGGGCGTTTAGCAGGCAGCACAATCCACTTATGAATCAGCAGGTCTTTACAGTCATTCCGCTTGGTCATCCCGATAAAGTTCAGGTTAGACTGGATAACGATATGCCAGCGCCGCCGTCAATACAATATTTTAACAATACTGATCCCAAAGGTTACATTGGCAATGTCCATGCCTCTTTTCAGATTTCACTTTCGTATCAATATCAAAAAAATAATACGACAAAGTCCCATGCCACGGCCTGCACGCTTGATGCTGATATCCCGGTCTTGGCAACGTCTCTCTATAAAGATCCCAGCACCGAGACGGATGAAAAATTAGCTATGAGTTATTTTCATGAAAAACTTGTCCCCGATGGCCAGGCCGCCACAATGACCGCTCAAGGATGTTCTTTTGATACGGATGGAGTCCTCGATGCCATTGATCTGGAAATCTTTGCCCGAAATACGTTTATGCAGGGGGTGCTGCGCGTTCTGCACAGTCTATCCTTTTATAAAATCGGCAGCGACGCTAATCTGGGGAAATGGGGAGGCATGGCTTGGGCATTAGATCTCGCAAATATAACGAGTCAAGCCGCGGTTGGGCAGGATATTTTTAAAAATATTCTTGATGAAGTACAATTTGATTTGGATTTGGGCTACACAAAGTTCCGCGACTATTATTCTAACTTTCAAAAAAACGGGGATCATGTTGTGCGTTCCGGCCCCAGCGCCATCCGGACCGCTGTCCCACCGCCGGCGGCCAGTTTACAATATTCTGTTTCTCAACAATTCCATCCGCTTGACAAAAAGATCATTCGGCATGTTGTCAAAGCGGATTTTACCCCTTTAGGAGCAAATGAAGAGGCAACCGTCAGTCCTAATAGATATTATCGGGAAGGATTTAACAGTTATCAAAACTATCAATTAACGCCCCAGAATATGGCTAAAGCCCTTGTCGTGGAAGATCATTGGCAGGCTAGGTTAATGCAAGGCTCCGGGCCCATTCCCCAGCAATTTATTTATACGGTTTACGAAGGGGCAGCTTTAAGCCAGCCTTTTAAGCTCAGCGGGACGTCCCGTAACCAGGATTTGACTTTTTCGGATCTCTGCGATCCTGAGATAGCGGTCAATTTCTTCTATGACGGGAAAAAACCAGCTATTAATTCTTACAAAGTCGGACCTTATGCCGAAGACAGCATATTTTCACCGCAGGATTTTCCACGCCCCGTCCAAAAGTGCGATCCGACAACCAACGCTCCCCTGGATCCTTATAATCAACCGCCAGGCCAAGGGACCTTAGAGTAAAAAATTATGCGGACCGGGCTGGATTATTTCTGGAGACAGGTTATGTTTTCAAGAAAACTCCTCACTTCGTTCGTACTGATTTTCCCTTAAATATTTTA
>CAYHTV010000022.1:0-24169 GCA_964359575.1 uncultured Planctomycetales bacterium | reverse complement strand
TTCATATCTTAAATCCTTGCTGTATGGATTTTTCATAGAACTTTTGACACTACCAATATCTTTTTGTCAGTGGATTAATCAATGGGAAATATTTTTTTCGATCCATTCCAATCGTTCTTGAGCATACTTGGATTCATCGGTGCGATAGGCAAGAATTTTCTGATATGTCAGCCTGGCGTCCTCCCAGCTTTGGGCATCTTCATAAAGGCGGGCAATCCGCAAATACGCTTTAATACTCCAGGACTTTTCTTCAGAATAGAGATAAGGGATTTTTAAGTATTCCTCGGAGGCCTTGGTCTTTTGATTAAGCAATTCATAAGAGTCAGCGAGTGAAAATTGCAATTCAGCATTTCCGACTTGGCTTAAACCAATATCCGATTGTAGCGCGTTTTGATAAGCTAAAATAGCCTTTTCATAATTTTGTTGGCTTTTATAAAGCGAAGCGATTTTGACATAGGCATCGCGCTTAAAATCAGGCGAACTGCTGATGATATTTTCATACGTTTGAATGGCAGTATCCGGCTCCATCTCTTTGGCAAAGATTTCCGCAATGGCCAATTTAGCTTTGGGATAAAATTCACGATCCTGAAAATCGGTGACGGATTTGTATTGGTCCAAGGCGTTATCCCACTGTCCTAAATTCTCAAAGGTTTGCGCGAGTTGGTAATGGATAGCGTTGACCTTTTCACTGTCCGGGAACTTTTGCAGAAAGTCTTGCAAAATTTCCACGGCTTTAGGAAAGTCGGTGGAGTCGAAATAGTAGCTCCCTAACCACTCGAGCGCGTCTTCGGCAACCGATGAATTGGGATATTGTTTAATAAGATCATAATATTTTGCGATGGCCGCTTCTGCTTGATTAAGCTTATAAAGCGATTGGGCAATGTTTTTTTCGGTGTTGCGAACAATCGATGTGTTAGACGGAAAATCCTTAATTAACTGTTGGGATACAGCCAATGATTTTTTATACTCGCTGCGATTAAATAAGGATAAGGCCAGGATATAATTTGCCTCAGCGGAAAATTCACCTGTGCCCTCAGGGCTCGCGAGATATTTTTCCATATACTGCTGAGCGGTTGTCCAATCCCCTTGTTTGTAGGCTGCGACACCCAGAAAATATTGGGCATCGGTTAAGAATTTACTGTCCTTAAAATTTGCCTCGAGGGTTTTAAAGGATAAGTTAGCGGCTTCGATTTTTTCGGTTTTGAGCAGAGCCACGCCCTGCCGAAACTGAGCATAATCGGCATAAGGGCTGTCCGGGAATTCTTTTAAAATTTGATCATAAATTTCAATAGCCCTTTCATAATTAGCGATGTCCTGATAAGCGTCTCCCAATTGGACAAGCGCACTCACTTGACTGACTTTGCTTTTGGTTTGATTCATAATATTTTTAAAATATTCGATGGCGAGCTCTGTCTGCCCGGCCCGCAGATATGTCCAGGCGAGGCCAAAGTAGGCTTTTTCAACTAATTCTTCCCGTTCGGGGATCTGCGCGAATTTATCGATGATATTGCGATATTCAACAAGCGCTCCCTGGTAATCCTGCAGGATGTATAAATTATTGGCTTTTCCTAAATACGCCTCGGCCAAGCGTGAGCTGCTCGGGAATTGACTGATAAGCTGAGAATATGCCTCGATGGCTTTACTGTGTTCGGCCATTTCGGAATATAGGCTGGCCTGCCCTAAATAAATATCATCCGACAGGGCATTTTTTTCTTCCGCTAAGGTGCGGGCTTGTGCAAAGGTTTTTTGGGCTAATTCGTAGCGTTTTAATTTCACATAACACCAGCCGAGACTGATTTTCGATAAAAGTATAATTTTGACATCGGAAGATATCTCAGCAGCCTTCGCATAAAATGTGCTGGCAGTTAAATAATCATTAAGATAATAATAGGACTCACCGATATAAAAATGAACCTGCGCCTGCCGCGGTGAGTGCACAAACGCTTCGAGATAATCCTGAAAATATTTCGTAGCCGATGAATATTCGCCCAAATAATACGAGCATTCCGCTGCCTTAAATGAGGCATCTTCGCGTAAGGTATGGCTGGGAAACGAGCGAATGAGCTTAAAAAATATGTCCTGCGCAGTTTTGTAATTTTTTTGCTCAAAAGCAACCCATCCAAGCGAATACAAGGCCTGCGGAACGTACGAAGAAGTAGGGTAGAGTTCCAGCAGCTGTTTATAATTTTTTTCCGCTTGTTTATAATCCGAACCTTTCAGGTAGGTCTCTCCCAGCCAAAACAGTGTCGCATCTTGAAAATTAGGATATGCGCTAAGGCTTTGGAAAGTTTCATAGGCTTTAAGGTATTGGTTTTGGAAAAAATAGCATTGGCCGACCAATAATTTTGCCTGAATCGCTTTATCGGAGTCGGGGTATTGCTGGAAGAATTGATCGAGATAACGGATGGCGATGTCGTAAAATCCATCGTCAAAGGCTTTTTGGGCGACAAAAAATAAATCTTTTTCAGCGTCATTGGTTGAGCCATTGCGTACAAAAGTGATGAGGCAAAAACACAGTAGCACAGATATAAGAATACACTTGATGTTTCGTAAGTTCATATTTTCATTATAACAACGCGTCTTCATTTTTCAATTTGCTATTCCAGATAAATTGGCTAGATACGGTTTGAGGTATCGTCCGGTGTGGGAGTTTTTACTTTTGATGATCTCTTCTGGCGTACCGGCAAATATTATTTCCCCCCCCTTGTCACCGCCTTCGGGTCCCAGATCAATAAGATAGTCCGCGTTTTTGAGAACCTCGAGATTATGTTCAATGACTAAAACGGTATTGCCTTTGTCCACGAGCCTTTGCAGGACATTCAGCAGCTTTTCAACGTCGGCAAAGTGCAATCCTGTGGTGGGCTCATCTAGAATATAAAAAGTTTTGCCGGTGGCGAATTTGCACAATTCGCTGGCGAGTTTGACCCGCTGCGCTTCTCCCCCGGAAAGAGTGGTGGCCGGTTGTCCTAATTTAATGTAGCCGAGCCCCACGTCATTGAGCGTTTCCAATATTTTCTTAATCCGCGGGATATTTTCGAAAATTTCCAGGGCTTCGACAACGGAAAGGTTTAGGACCTCGGAGATATTTTTTCCTTTAAATTGCAAGTCCAGGGTTTGTTCCGTGAATCGTTTGCCGTGGCAGACTTCACAGGTCACATAGACGTCTGGCAGAAAATGCATTTCGATTTTTTTGATGCCATCACCGCGGCAGGCCTCGCAGCGTCCGCCGCTCACATTAAAACTGAAACGGCCTGATTTATATCCCCGCATTTTTGATTCGGGAAGCTGGCTGAAAATATCGCGGATGCTGCTAAAAACGCCCGTGTAAGTGGCGGGATTGGAACGGGGTGTGCGCCCAATAGGCGATTGATCAACGACAATGACCTTGTCAATATATTCAATGCCTGCAATTTTTTTGTGCTCGCCGGCCTTTTCCCGTGATTGGTAAAGCTTCTGTGATAAAGCTTTGTAAAGAATGTCATCGACTAAAGTTGATTTGCCTGAACCCGATACTCCGCTGATGCACACAAAAGTTCCTAAGGGAATAGCGACATTGATATTTTTAAGGTTGTGTTCCTTAGCACCGATGATTTTTATTTGGCGTGAAGGATTAATATTACGCCGCTTGGCCGGAATAGGAATTTTGAGATGGCCGCTTAAATATTGGCCGGTGAGCGATTCCTTTTCTTTTAGAAGTCCCGGCACACCGCCGGCATAGAGCACCTCCCCGCCATATTCTCCTGCCCCGGGCCCTAAGTCAATGACAAAATCTGCCTGCCGGATTGTTTCTTCATCGTGTTCAACGACAATCAGCGTATTCCCAAGATCGCGCAGCGAATGCAGCGTTGATAGTAACCGTTCATTGTCCTTTTGATGAAGTCCGATGCTGGGTTCATCGAGGATGTACACCACACCCACTAATCCGGAGCCCACTTGAGTGGCCAGACGGATCCGTTCTGCTTCGCCGCCGGATAATGTGGCGCTTTTTCGATCTAAGGTTAAATAATCTAATCCCACATTGATACAAAAGTCCAAGCGGCGGACGATTTCTTTAAAGATGGCCTCGCTGATTTTTGTTTGATCCGGGGTGAGTTTTAAATCATTAAAAAAATGTTTGGCTTCTTTGACGGAAAACGTTGTGACTTGTTGGATATTATGATCGCCAATCTTGACCGCGAGAGATTCTTTTTTAAGGCGGGCCCCATGGCATTCCGGACATGGCAAAATTGACATATACTTGGAAATTTCGTCTTTCAGCCAATCGCTGTCAGTTTCCCGAAAAAGCCGTTCCATATATTTCACGACACCCTCAAAAGTTCTGCCCCAGATTTCATCCTGGGAGCCGTAGAAAATAGTTTTAATAAATTTCTTGTCTTTGGACCTCAATTCCTGAAAGGGCAATTGCGAATCAATATTATAAATGTTGGCAATTTCCCGCAGCACGGCACGGTAGTACATGAGATAGCCGCGCTGCCCCTTTTTCCAAGGGGCTATGGCGTTGACCCAGCCTTTTGTGGGGTCGGGGACCAAGCGTTCTGGATCAATCTCCATTTTGGTCCCCAGGCCATTACAGCTCGGGCACGCGCCGTAAGGCGAATTAAATGAAAATATCCGCGGCTCTAACTCGGTTAGATTGATGCCGCAGTGAACGCAGGCGTAACGCTCGCTATAAATTTTTTCAGCGCGCTTACCGTTAAAATCAACTATGAGGATTCCCTGACCGGTCTTGAGCGCTGTTTCAATAGAATCGGTAAGGCGCTTGCGGATATCGGCCTTCACAATTAGGCGATCCACTACGACCTCGATGTTATGAATTTTAAATTTATCGAGTTTGATTTTATCATTAACTTCAAGAATTTTTCCATCAACCCGTAAGCGGGCAAAACCGGCTTTGGCCACTTGTTGGGGAATATTCCGGTATTCACCTTTACGGCCCCGCACGAGAGGAGCCAAGAGATTAATTTTAGTTCCTTCATCAACACCTAAAATTTGCTGGGCCATTTCTTGGGCGCTTTGGCGTTCGATTTTACGCCCACAGTGATAACAATAAGGTGTTCCAATACGGGCAAAAAGCAGGCGCAGGTAATCATAAATTTCCGTTTGTGTCGCCACCGTGGAACGTGGGTTATGGCTGGTGGTTTTTTGTTCGATGGAAATTGTGGGTGATAAGCCTTCGATAGATTCGACATCGGGCTTTTGCAGCTGCTCAAGAAATTGGCGGGCGTAGGCCGAAAGGCTTTCGACATACCGCCGCTGTCCTTCGGCATAAATCGTATCGAAGGCCAAAGACGATTTTCCCGACCCGCTTAAGCCGGTTATAACCACTAATCTATTGCGCGGGATTTCAAGGTTGATATTTTTAAGATTATGCTCCTTGGCCCCACGGATAATGATATAGTCTGAACTCATGTTTTAACAGGAGCTAAGGCCACGGGCTTGCCCGTGGATTTAGCTGCAGTACTTGCCCGTGGTTTCATGCCACGGGCAAGTGGCGACCCGAAGGGTCGTCCCTTGACTCGAACAATTCGCCGAAAACATTCGCGCTATTTTTAGATGATAATCGTGCTGTAATTTAAAACAACCTCTGCACATAGGACGTACAGAGGTTGTTTTAAATTACAGAGACGATTACTTGCGTTTAGCAGCTTTTTTCTTTTTTCCTCCGCGAACCATCTTGGCGCAAGAGATATCGCCTTGCTTATCGATGAAATAAAGATACCCCACTTGCTTTTTAACGCCGACTTTCGCAACTTTTTTGGCGCTGCCGCCTTTTTTGTTGCCGCGAGCCATCTTGGCGCAAGAGACATCTCCGTGCTTATCCACGAAATAGAGATATCCTTTTTCCTTCTTAACTCCAACTTTCGCAACTTTCTGTGCCATGTTTCTCACCCCCTTCCGTTAGGTTCCAATTTTAAGACCGTGTGAAAATTGTTTCAGTGTTTGAATAGCGGATAGAACAGCTAAATAACTTGTCTTAGGATTATCCGGACATACGACGTTATCAGTCCGCGTAATAATCCGGCCAAAATTTCCTACCACTTCCAGTTCGTGTGAGTTGGTTTTAAAATTCATAGAAGTGATAATGCGGATGATGACCTTATTTTTTGCCTGTGACGCTAAGGCTACGGTGGCTGCAACATTGATATTTTGCGGAAAAAATTTTACCGCATTTTCCACATCACCTTCAAAAAGCACAGTCTCCTCTTTAATATTTTCTAAATCAATTCCCTGAGCCAAAAGATAGGAGTTATTGTTGAGACCGCTTGGCGGCTTGCGAGTTGTCAATATAATGTGATCAATTTTTCCTAAACTAGCGGCTTTAATCGCATCGACGCCGGCAATCGCGCCTGATGGCAGTAAAAGTGAACAGTGGTTTTTTGTGGCGAGAGTAAAGATTTTTGCAGCATTCAAAAGCCTGCCGACACTCATAGCCAAAATATGCTTTTTGGCCATGAGTGTGCCGAGCACAATGTCGCGCGCTTCCGGCGCATTGACGGCCTCAACGGCCAGGTCACAATCCGCCAGCAGATCTTTGAGGGAGGATTTAACGATTTTAGGAGAGGAAAGTTTATGAGCTAATTTGCGCGATTTTTCTGTCTTGATATCAAAAAGGCCGGTGAGGCGATAAGAGGACATTAATTCGCTTTTGACACTTTTGGCGATTCTCGAACCAATAGCGCCGCATCCAATGATGCCGATACGAATTTTTTTATTCTGCAACGTCATAAAATACTTGAACAGTTTTGAATTGCAATAAATAAGCGAAAATATCTCACACTGAGATCGCTATATTATCAATCAAACGGGCCTTGCCAAAGTATACTGCCAGAGCGATTAAGACTCGTCCCTTAAGATGTTTCAGCGGCACGAGCGTATCTGCCTGAACACACGCGATATACTGGATTCGGCCGGAACTATGATGATGAATCCGTCTTGTCATCCGTTGAATGATTTTTACGGTCCGGCGCTCTCCCTTTTGAACGTGTTGCTGCGCTTCCCGCAATGCCTGATAAAGAGCGGGTGCTTCTTTACGTTCCTTCTCACTCAAATATTTATTGCGTGAGCTCATGGCTAAACCATCGTGTTCGCGGACTGTTGGACATATCCTAATTTTGACTGGGATATTGAGATCATAAATTAAATGCTTTAGTACTGCGCACTGTTGAGCGTCCTTTTGTCCTACGTATAATGTATCAGGTGAAATGATGTTAAGCAGTTTTACAACGATGATGGCCACGCCATCAAAATGTCCAGGACGAAATTTGCCGCATAGCTCATTGCTCAATTTGGCAACCTTGATTGATGTCAAAAAGCCTGTCGGATAAATTTTATTTACCGACGGATAAAATATTATATCAACCTTTTCTCTTTTTGCCAGCAAAACATCTTTCGCTTTTTCTCGAGGGTATTTTTTAAAATCCTCTCCATGTCCAAACTGCGTGGGGTTGACAAAAATGCTTAAGACGACGATGCCGCTTTCTCGCCGAGCTTTGCGCAGCAACGCCGCATGCCCCTGATGCAGAGCGCCCATGGTTGGGACGAAACCGACTGTTTTACCGCGGCGCTTGGCCGATGAAATAATTTTTTGGATATCTTTAATATTTGTAATAATGCGCATAGATCAATTTTCTAACAATCGCTGGGGCAATCTCGCTTAATGGCCGCATGACAAAATCCCGCTCAAGCATTTTGGCGTGGGGGATGATAAGATCATGATTTTTTATTTTGAGATTATCGTATAAAAGGATATCAATATCAATGACGCGGGGGCCGTTACGGACAGTGGGCCTGCGGCCCAAATCCGTCTCGATTTTCTTTATTAATTGCAGTAGCTGGTGAGGAGAAAGCTTGGTCGTGGCCCGCAGGGCTATGTTCAGGAAGCGGCTCTGCGGCGGGCCATCTACCGCCGCGGTTTCGATAATCCGAGAAATTTTCTCAATTTGAATCGAATTTCGGTATAACTGTTTGATGGCTTTATTCAAATAATTTTTGCGATTACCAATATTGCTACCCAATCCCAAATAGACAGTGGTCAATGAGGGCTCCTTACGAGCTAAAGGATTTTGCGTAATCGTTCGACTGCGAGAGTGATGCGATCCTTGGGAACAGTGATTGTCATACGGATATACCCTTCTCCTGCCTCGCCAAAGCCGACACCCGGTGTCGCGATGATGTCAGCTTTTTCTAAGAAGGCCTTGGCGGTTTCCATGGAGTCCGTAAAGCTTTTTGGAATCTTGGCCCAGACGTAAAAGGCGGCCTTGGGCGGTGGAATTTTCCAGCCGATACTGCGCAGGCCATTGATGAGGCAGTCCCGCCGCTCTTGGTAAAGATTCCGCAAATCATCGAGGTCACGCTCATCGGTTTTCAGAGCTTTAATGCCAGCGACTTGAATGGCTTGAAAAATTCCCGAATCAAAATTGGACTTGACTCTGGCGAGAGCAGCAATCAATGTTTTATTTCCGCAGGCCCAGCCGATCCGCCAGCCGGTCATGTTGTAAGTTTTGGAAAAGGAATGAAATTCAATGGCAATATCTTTGGCGCCTTCTACCTCCAGAATACTGGGCGGCTTTACACCATCAAAATAAATTTCCGAATAAGCCATATCAGAAATGAGAATGATTCCTTTAGCGCGGGCCAGCGTAACCAGCTCCTGATAAAATTCTTTGGTTACCGTTGCCGACGTGGGGTTATTGGGATAATTGACATACATAAATTTGGCGTCTTTGATCTGTTCAACTTTTTTTAAATCCGGTGTAAAGTCATGGTTTTCTTTTAACGGTAGATTGACGATTTTCCCTCCGGCAAAACTGATCGACGCACGGTAAGCAGGATACGCGGGGTCGGTTAAAATAACTTTATCCCCGGGGTTGATAACCCCCAGAGGTAAATGCGCCAGACCTTCTTTGGATCCAATCAGAGGATAGATTTCTGAATCGGGGTCAAGGGCGACATTGAATCGCTTTTGAAACCATTTGTGGATATCCGCGCGTAATTGCGGCAAGCCCGCATCAAAGGCGTAATGATGATTGCTGGGGTCTTGCACCGCCCTATTTAAGGCATCAATAATATGCTCTGGTGTTGGTAAATCCGGATCCCCCACGCCTAAATCGATAATATCCCGTCCGGCAGCCTTAGCGGCGCGTTTGGCTTTATCGATTTCAATAAATAAATACGGCGGAAGAGATTTCAGACGCTCGGAAAATTCGATATGGAAGCCAGTGTTGGTTGACATGGGGACTCCGATAATAACTAAAAAGTTAAAATTAAAAAGGTAAAATGATAGTGTTGCTATGCGACCTTTTAATTTTGAGTTTTGAGTTTTGAGCTTTTACTTTTTTCATTTCATTCCCAAAACATCCTGCATATTAAAAAGTCCCTTTTGTTTTTTGGCGACAAATTTAGCTGCAACGAGGGCGCCCTTGGCAAAGATATCACGGGTTTTGGCGCTGTGATAAATTTTTATCGTGTCCTCCGGGCTGTCAAAGATCACCTCGTGATCGCCGATGATTTCCCCTTGCCGTATCGACTCAAAATCAACGACCGGAACCTCGGAACCTTTTTGCACAAATTCCGCAAGCGTTTTAGCAGTGCCGGAGGGTTTGTCCTTCTTGTGGATATGATGGGCCTCGATAATTTTGACTTTGTAATTTGGGCTGGTTTTGGCTGCTGCTTCTTTGGCGAGGCTAAAAAGGATATTGACCCCAATCGACATGTTGGAAGAAAACACAATTGCAATTTTTTTAGCTGCCCTTTCAATCTGCGCAATTTGTTCGGGAATCAGGCCGGTTGTGCCAATCACTATATTGACTTTATGTTTGACACAGGCGTGAAGATTGGCAAGGGTCGCTTCCGGAGTTGTGAATTCAATCAAGACATCGTTTCCTTTAATAGTCACTGGGTCCGAACTTATTTTGACGCCATGGAATTCTTCATTCACGCTTGGGTGATTGGAATTTTCCAAAAGCGCGGCGATTTGAAACGTTTTATCTTCACTGGCGAGATGAGTGATCCTTTGCCCCATCCTTCCATAACAACCACTGACAACGAGTTTGATCATTTATTATCCTTTGAATAATCCGTATTCTTGCAGCGCGGATTTTAATTTGGCGCGATTGGCCTCCGACATACGGCACAGCGGCAGCCGTAACTCGGGCGAGCATAATTCTAGCATCCCCATGGCTTCTTTGATCGGAATGGGATTTGTTTCGATGAATAAGGCTTTATACAAAGGTAAAAGTTTGTAATGTAAATCGCGGGCTTCTTTGAGTTTCCCCTCGTTAAAGAGGTTTATCACTTTGACGATATCCTGCGGAATAATGTTTGCGGCAACCGAGATAACACCCGTTCCGCCAATGCTTAAAATGGGCAAAGTCAAGCTGTCATCTCCGGAGAGCAAAACAAAATCCATTGGGCAGATGTGTTTAATCATCTGCATTTGATCCAGCGAACCCGAGGCCTCCTTCACGCCTACGATATTTTTGCAGTCTTTGGCGAGACGGGCGATAGTCGGCGGTTCAATGTTTACCGCGGTACGGCCGGCAATATTGTAGAGAATAATGGGAATATTCACATTATTCGCAATTGCTTTAAAGTGCTGATATAGCCCTTCCTGCGTTGGCTTATTGTAATAAGGGCTGACAATGAGGGCACCACTGGCACCTGCATCCGCCGCATGCTGGGTCAATTCGACTGCTTCGGCTGTCGAGTTTGAGCCGGTTCCGGCGATCACTGGGACACGTCCCGCCACGGCATCGATACAGGTTTCAATGACGCGGGCATGCTCAATATGCGATAACGTGGGAGATTCACCGGTTGTGCCGCAGGGGACGATTCCCTGCGTGCCGCTTTTGATTTGAAATTCAACAAGCTCTTTGAATTTTGTTTCGTCAACCCCGCCATTTTTGAAGGGCGTTGCGATAGCAACAATGGAACCTTTAAACATAATATTCTCCTTTAGCGATGAATTTCGCGCTGCCTTTGAGCCACACATGCGTGATATGGCCTTTCGTGAGAGTAAACGTAATATTTAAAATTTCCCGGCTGGCGGTTTTGACTTTGATATTTGCCTTTTGCGCGTCGTGGATATTCGGATGAGATTTTAAATAGGTCACGATTCCCGCAGCTACTGCCCCGGTCCCACAGGCCTTGGTTTCATCCTCCACGCCGCGTTCATAGGTGCGGACTTCGACTAAATCATTGTCAAGTTGTTCGACAAAATTGACGTTTGTTCCGCGCGGCTTAAAATGATCGTGAAAACGGATCACCTGCCCGATAGTTTTGACATCAATGATTTTGAGATCGTCCACATAAAGGATTGTGTGTGGAACACCCGTATCGATGTACGAAACCCGAATGTCCCGTCCATGCACGCTTAGAGAAATGTGAGAATGATAATCCTTAGGATCGCTCAAGCGGACATTGGCCACTTCCCCTTTGGCTTCCACGAGGATGATACCAGCGATTGTTTCCAAAGAAAATAATTTTCTCTTTGGGGATTTATTTTTGACAATATAGGCTGCCATGCAGCGTGCGCCGTTGCCGCACATTTCTGCTTCGGATCCATCGGCGTTAATAATCCGCATCCGGTAATCCGCTTTTTTGGATTTTTCCAAAATCAAAAGCCCATCGGCGCCGATTCCGTTGTTCCGGTCGCAGATTTTTTCGGTTAGCTTTTTATAATTGAGGCCGGCCTGCGCATCGATCACCACAAAATCGTTTCCTGCCCCAGCCATTTTGGTAAAAGGAATTGTTTTCATAGTCATTTTAAAAATTGTGGAATATGTTCGCCTTTAAATAATTCTTCGTAACTTTCGCGGTCTTTGGTGACGGCAAATTCCTTGCCCTTGACCATCACTTCCGGTACGCGCGGCCGGACATTGTAATTACTCGACATCACATAGCCGTAGGCGCCGGCGCTCATCACCGCCAGCACATCGCCCTTTTTAACTTGTGTCATTTCGCGGTCTTTGGCAAAAAAGTCGCCGCTCTCGCAAATAGGCCCAACCACATCCACCGTTACTTTTTTTGCGGTTGTTTCCTTAACCGGAACGATTTCATGATATGCGTTATAGAGCGATGGGCGGATCAGATCATTCATGCCGCCGTCTACAATGACGAATTTCTTAAAACCATTGTCCTTAATAAAAAGGACTTTGGTGACGAAAATACCGGCATTACCGACAATAAAACGTCCCGGCTCCATGACGATTTTTAAATCCGTCTTATTGAGATACGGTAAAATGGCAAAGGCAAAATCCTGGGCCGTCTGCGGCTTCTCATCCTTATAAATAATTCCTAACCCCCCGCCGATGTCCAAATACTCCATAGGGATGCTGTCTTTTTTAAGTTTATCTAAAAATTCAATTACCCGTTTCATCGCGCTGATAAAAGGGGCGCTGCTGATAATCTGCGATCCGATGTGAATGTGCAAGCCCGTGATTTGCACATGTGAATATTTTTTTCGGAATTTCAAAATTTTATATGTCGAGGCCAGATCAATGCCGAATTTATTTTTTAATGTGCCGGTCGTGATATGATCATGCGTGGCGGCTTCGATGTCCGGGTTGATACGCAGCGCGGCCTGCGCTTTCTTCCCCATTTTCTTGGCGACACGATTAATTTCCTCCAGCTCAGGAACGGATTCGACGTTAAAAAATAAAATGCCGGTTTCAAGGGCAAAACGGATTTCTTTTTCGGTTTTTCCTACCGAGGCAAAAACGATTTTTTTAGGATCGGCTTCGATTTTTAAAACTTTTTTGAGCTCTCCCATTGAGACGACATCAAATCCTGCCCCATGATCCGCCATGGTCTTGAGGACAGCCAAATTGCTGTTGGCCTTCATCGCAAAACAAATGAGCGGGTTCAGCGTCTCAAAGGCCTTTTGAATCTTGGTTAAGTGATCCACGAGGGTGTGATGGCTGTAAAGATAAAAGGGCGTGCCAACACTTTGGGCGATCGCTGCGACCCGTACATCCTCGCAGTACAGCTCACCGCTTTTAAATTTAAAGTCGTGCATTATTCTCTTTTAATTGATATCTTTGATTTAACCGAAACTTCCGGGTCAAATAATCCCAGAATTTCTTTTTTTACAAGTTTATCAGAAAATTTTGAAAGGTCATTATCTTTCATGTCTTTGATGAAAATTTTTGTCTCAATGGAACGATTTACTAATTTTCCAATGATTGTGTGCGCTTCTGTAAAGGCAACTCCCTTTTTAACAAGGTAATACACTAAATCCGTTGCATAAAGGGATTCGTCTTTTAGGAGCTCTTCCAGCCTCGCCTCATTAAATTTTAAAGTACTGATTAGCCCCTGCAGCACATTTAATTCCGCTAAGACTATTTCGAAGGAGTTAAAGAGAGGTTCTTTATCAAGCTGCATGTCCCGATTGTAGGTTAGCGGTAAACCTTTCATCATAGTCAAGACACTGAACAGGTTCCCGTAAAGGCGTCCGGCATAACCGCGAATCAGTTCTAGAACATCAGGATTCTTTTTTTGCGGCATTAGAGAGCTTCCCGTGCAGAATGACTCATCTAATTCAATAAAGTCGAATTCTTTCGTTGACCAGAGGATTAAATCTTCCGCGAGCCGGGACAAATGCATGGCCACAATTGATAATGCGCCGATAATTTCAATTACAAAATCGCGGTCGCTGACGGCATCCAAGGAGTTGACCGTGGGCCGGATGCCAAATTCTTTTCCAGCGATAGAATATTTTTTGCTCGGGATAGGGGTGCCGGCCAAAGCACCGGATCCCATAGTTAAAACGAGGCCATCACTCTCCATCGTGAGAAACTTGATCCGTTGCTGGTCCCGTTTAAACATTTGAATATAGGCGGATAAGTGGTCTTTCAAATAAACAGGCTGTGCGGGTTGAAGATGTGTAAACCCCGGAATAATTAAAGACGCGTTTTTCTTAGCCAAATGATTCAGTGTATCAATCATCTCTTTAAGATGATAATCAACTTGTCCAAACTGAGCTAAGGCATACCATTTTGTTGCCAAGACCACTTGTTCATTGCGTGAGCGGGCCGTGTGTAATTTTAAAACTAATTTCCCTACCCTTTTTTCCAATTTATTTTGGATATCCGTATGAATATCTTCACACGACGGATCCCACCGGTAAGTGTGATTTTTGATTGAATTCCCAAGGGCATGCAGGGATTGAGTAAGTTTTTTTGCTTCCAGACTCGTTAAATAGCCGGCTTCTTTTAAAACTCGCACATGGGCCAGGGATCCCAAAATATCATACTCCGCCAATTTATAATCAAAATGGATCGATTTGGTAAACTCTTCCACGAGTTTATCGGTTGGTTTGTTGAATCGTCCACCCCAGAGTTTGGTCATTGTTTTACCTCTTTCATTCAAAAATGCTTATTTCATTTATTCTATTCAAAAGACTCACTTGATGAGCGCTGTACAAAAGACAATATATTGTGATATATTGTGAACAATGTATTGACAATTACAAATTTATATATTATCCTTAAGTTGAATCACGATAGGAGGCTATCCAAAGGACTCGTTCCGCGGAATGCCTCTTTTTTATTTATATTCCAGCTTACCCCGCAAATCATTCATAAACGCCATATCCCCGGTAAACTTCCGTAATAGAGATGAATATTTATGCCTATCCGGTACAATCAATTTTTTTAACTTGCTCTGCTTTTGCAAATATTCAATTAAGCAATGGAAATCACCGTCACCGGTTACGATCACGGCTTTATGGTAATGATCATATTCTATCATCGTATGCAACACCAGTTCGGCATCAATGTTTCCTTTGATATGTCCGCTTGGTAGTGCCAGCGTCGGTTTAAAAACGAGAATATATCCATACTCTTGCAAAGAAGTATACAAGCTCTGGTTGGTTGGAACAAATCCGATAAAAATGAGTGCCTTGGTAACAGAGTATTTATCATTTAAATAAACCCGAAATCTTTTGAAACTCAATCTCCATCCTTGCTCCTTGATAGCTAGGTTCAAGTTCTGGCTATCGATAAAGGCGAAATTGTTTTCATTTGTTTTCATAAACGATTCTTATTGACTTTTTCTTAACCAATAGCATTAAGGTAGTCAATATTCTTGCCTCTCTCGTCCGTCTCACGCCGGACTCGATAGGCAAGTCGCTTTGTTTTTTTAAAATGATTGCTAATGGTTGTACAAAGCTCAATAATATGGCATGCCGAATAATTTAATAAATCCTTCAGCTAGCTTTTGATCGAATTTGTCTTTTTTGCCGTAGGTGGCTAATTCTTCTTTATAACGGGAAAATTTGGATTTGCGTCCGATGGGTACGCAGTTTCCTTTATAAAGCCGCAGGCGGATCGTTCCCGTCACCCGCTCTTGAGTCTGATTAACATAGGCATCCAATTGATGTTTGAGCGGGGTTCCCCAAAGTCCGTAATAAATCAGTTCGGCATATTTTAAAGAAATCCCATATTTATAATGCAATGTCTCGCGGTCTAAAACCAAACTTTCCAATTCCGTGTGAGCGGTGTGCAAAATGGTTCCAGCCGGATTTTCGTAAATCTCACGGGACTTAATACCTACCAAACGATTTTCAATCGCATCCACACGTCCCACCCCATTGGCGCCGCCGATTTTATTGAGTTCATGGATAATCTCAACCGACCCATAGGATTTACCATCAATCATTGTTGGTCGTCCCTCGAGAAATTCTAATTCAATATACGTTGGCTTGTTCGGTGCGATTTCAGGACTTATGGTCATGTCATAAATTTCTTCAGGTGGTTCGACCCAGGGATCCTCGAGAACGCCAGCCTCGATACTGCGTCCGTATAAATTTTGATCGATGCTGTAAGGACTCTTTTTTGTGACATTTACCGGAATTTTTTTAGCCTGCGCGTAATCGATTTCTTCCTCACGGGTTTTAAATTCCCAAATCCGTACGGGCGCAATCTGCTCGAGAGTAGGATCCAGCAATTTGGCTGTCACTTCAAAGCGGACTTGGTCGTTACCCTTTCCCGTGCAGCCATGCGCTAATGCCTTCGCGTTTTCTTTGTGGGCAATCTGGACCTGGTGTTTGGCAATGAGCGGCCGCGAGAGCGCGGTGGCCAAAAGGTATTTATTTTCATAAATGGCACAGGCGCGAATACTGGGAATCACGTAGTCATCGACAAATTCTTTTTGCAGGTCCTCGATATAAACTTTGGCAGCGCCGGTTTTAAGCGCGCGTTTTTCGATTTTGCTAAAATCCTCCCGCTGACCAACGTTAGCGATAAAGGCAATAACATCATATCCTTTATCCTGCAGCCATTTAATCGCGCAAGAGGTATCCAATCCACCTGAGTATGCGAGTACAACTTTTTTCATTTCTTCTTTCCCCTCGGTTGAATAAGTAAAAATAACAAAATAGCTTTTTGAACGTGCAACCGATTTTCCGCCTGATCAAAGACGATCGAATGCGGACCGTCGATAATATCGGTTGTGACTTCTTCTCCCCGATGTGCCGGCAGGCAGTGCATGTAAATATAATTTTTAGCAGCCAATTTCGCCAAATCCGCATTGACTTGAAATCCGTCAAATTGATTCACTTTAGCAGCCGCCTGCCTTTCTTCTCCCATACTGACAAATACATCGGAATAAATAACGTGGGCACCTTTGACGGCCTCGACGGGAGAATTCGTAATGAAAATTTTTGCTCCCGTCATTTTCGCGAATTCTTTCGCACTTTCGATGATGTCGGTTCTTGGCTCAAACCCTTTGGGCGAGGCCACATGAATGCTATAGCCTATTTTAGCGCAGGCAGACATCAGCGAATGGCAGACATTGTTTCCGTCACCGACATACGCCACCGTTATATTTTTTTTGCTGCCAAATTTTTCGCGAATCGAAAAGACATCCGCCAGCGCTTGGCAGGGATGAAATAAATCCGAAAGACCATTAATGATCGGCACCGAGGCATGTTTTCCTAATTCGATAATATCCGCGTGAGAAAATGTCCGCGCGACAATAGCATCGAGATAACGCGATAATGTTTTCGCGACGTCATGTGTCGATTCTCGCTTACCCAGATTTATTTCTTCGGGGCCGAGATAAACACAGTTTCCACCGAGCTGCCAGATGGCGACTTCAAAAGAAACCCGGGTGCGGTTGGACGGTTTTTGAAAAACCAGTCCAATGCTTTTTCCTTTGAGCGCCTGGCTTTCCTTTGCTTTGTTCTTCTTAAGGCTCTGCGTGAGGTTTAAAAGATCCTCGATTTCCTTAAAAGAAAAATCTTTGAGAGATAAAAAGTCACGTTTCATAGTATCGTCGTGCGTATATTGTATATCGTAAAGTTTTTGTGACGCTATACGACATGCGTTTTTATGGGCCTTTGTACAACTAAAGAAAAAAATTTGAATTTATCATTGAGGAGACAAAGGCCAATATTGACTACCCCAATTCTTTTGGTTCTACAAAGGTCAATAAAACATTTTCTAAAATTTTTACGGCTTTATCAATTTGTTTTTTGGTCACATTAAGCGCTGGCATGATGCGTAAAACCGTCTCATGGGTGCAATTGATGATGAGGCCCTTTTCAAAGCACTTCTCGACGATACCTTTCCCGTCAACGGTGAGTTCAATACCGATCATCAATCCTATCCCACGCACTTCTTTTATGCAATCAAATTTTTTTTGAAGCTGCTTTAAGTTTTCGACCAGATAGGAGCCTATTTTTTTTGTGTTGATAAGCATTTTTTCGGATCGAATGGCTTTAAAAACTCCCAGCGCCGCCTTGCAGACGAGCGGGCTTCCCCCGAAAGTGGAGGCGTGCATGCCGGGTTTAAACGTATCCGCGATATCTTTTTTCACAACCAAGGCCCCGATTGGTAATCCGCCGCCCAGGGCCTTGGCTAAAATCATCACATCCGGGGTGACTTTGTAATGCTTGAAACCAAACATTTCGCCGGTCCGGCCCATACCGGTTTGCACTTCATCAAAAATCAATAAAATATTTTTCTCATCGCAGATTTTTCGCACGTCTTGAACAAATGAAACGTCGCACACATTGATGCCGCCCTCTCCTTGGATAAGTTCAAACATGACGGCGATGGTTTTATCGCTTATGGCTGCTTTCATTGCATTAAAATCGTTAAAGGGAATCGTTTTAAATCCCGGCACGAGCGGTGCGAATCCCGCTTGATACTTACTCTGGCCCGTCGCGGTCAAAGCGCCAAGCGTGCGGCCGTGAAAGGAATTTTCCATGGTGATGATTTCAAAACGTTCGCCTTTACCGTAGGCCCTTGTAAATTTGATCGCTCCTTCGCAAGCCTCCGCGCCGCTGTTACAAAAGAATACTTTTCCCGGAAACGCGTGCCGAATAATTTCCTTAGCTAATTTTGCCTGCTGCGGATGATACAGGTTGTTAGGAATAAAAATTAATTTATCAATCTGATCGCGCACCGCAGCCATCACTTTCGGATGGCAATGCCCGACATTATTCACCCCCCATCCGGGAAAAAAATCGAGATATTTTTTGCCGTGAATATCAATGAGCGTCATCCCCTTGCCCTTCACAAAAATCGCCGGGATGCGTGTGTAGGTGGAGAGAATATATTGATCGTAAGCGTTAAAGATTTCGTGTTGAGTCATATCAAAAGAGGCCTTCAATTATCAGCTTTCAGCCATCAGTTAAAAATTTTGGCTGATAGCTGAAAGCTTAATTATTTATAATTTGCGTTCCAATCCCCTTGTCGGTAAAAATTTCCAAGAGCAGTGCATGTCGCAAACGGGCGTCGATAATATGAGCCTTGCGCACCCCTCCATGAAGAACTTCAATGCAGGATTGAACCTTGGGGATCATGCCCTTTTGAATGACCCCTTTTTTAATAAGTTCTGCGACTTCGTTAACATTGAGCGTTGAAAAAAGTGAACTTGAATCGAGGGGATCTTTCATGACCCCCGAAACATCCGTCAGCAAAACGAGTTTTTCAGCTTCTAAAGAGGTTGCAATGGCGCCGGCTACTTCATCCGCGTTGATGTTATGAGGCTGCTGCTCAACGCTGATGCCCATGGGACAAAGCACGGTGATGCGTCCCATTTTGAGATGGTCTTCAATCACTTTGCGCTCAATGGAGGTGATGGTGCCAACAAATCCTAAATCTGTCGAGGCCTTCTTTTTTTCAACATAGATAATATTTTCATGGCCTTTGAGGCCGGTCACGTCACCCTTCAATTCTTTAATTTCCGCAGCGATTTGGTCATTCAATTTTTCTAATTCTTCTTGAACAATTTTTAGTGTCTCTTTGTCAGTGACCCGGATTCCATTATGAAAGATTGCCTCTCTACCCGCCTCTTTGAGGCGCGATGTGATGTGCGGCCCTCCCCCGTGAATGAGAATCGTGCGAATGCCGATATAACTTAAAAAAACGATGTCTTCAAAAACCTGCCGCCGGATTTTCGCATCATCCAAAATACTGCCGCCGTATTTGATGACAAAGACTTTTTGGCGGAACTGATGGATATAAGGAATCGCTTCTACCAAAACACTGGCTTTTTTAATAATGTCTTCCATGGTAAATAAAAAATTATAGCCTGTTTTTATATATAGGTTGTTTACCCCAGTACAGAATAATGGTTTGTAATTTCTTACTGCGTTGATTCTTTTTTACCCCCTCACCCTCCCCTCTCCCCTTTTTAGGGGAGAGGGTTAGGGAGAGGGGAAAATTGTCATTTTTAGCAAAGTCCCGATTTCAATTTATTTTAATTTCGATTTAACTATAATCTCCATTGATTTTGACATAATCATATGATAAATCGCAGGTGTATACGGTGGCCTTTTTTTTACCTAAATTCAGATCAACCATAATATGAATATTTTTTTTATGAAAGGGACTATATTTAATTTTGAGATTCTTTTCAGTCACCGTGCGAATGCCGAGCGATCCGACAGCGCCTGCGACCCGTCCCCAATTGGGGTTGCTGCCAAATGCCGCGGTTTTGACCAAATTCGAATTGGCGATAGCCAAAGCCGCTTGCTTGGCTTGGACTTTCGTTTTTGCGCCTACGACCGTGATTTCAATAAATTTGGTTGCTCCTTCCCCATCTAAAATGATCTTTTTTGCCAAATCTAAACACACAAATGTCAAGGCTTGACAAAATTTTTGATAATCTTTGCCGGCTGTGGTAATCGTTTTGTTACCAGCGAGTCCATTGGCTAAAATCACGACCATATCGTTAGTGCTCATGCAGCCATCAACGGAAATGCTGTTAAAGGTCGGCTCGACAGCTTCTTTTAAGGCTTTCTTCAATAAGGCACTTTTTATGGCCGCATCGGTCGTGATGTATGCCAGCATTGTTGCCATATTCGGCTGAATCATGCCCGATCCTTTGGCACAGCCGCCGACGGTTACTTTTCCCCCTCCAAGCTCTAACTGAATAGCTATTTCTTTGACAACAAGATCAGTGGTGAGAATCGCTTGCGCGGCTTTATGTCCACCGTTGGTATGATTTAAATCATGCACCAATTGTGCGGCGGCATTTTCAATTTTGTTGTACGGAAGCGGTTTGCCGATTATTCCTGTTGAGGCGACCACGACGTCGCTTTCCTTTATTTTTAAAAGTTTTGCCACTAATGCGGCAGTGCGCTGGGCGTAAATGTAGCCAAAATGTCCGGTAAAACAATTAGCATTTCCGCTATTTGTGATAATGGCTTGGGCTTTTAAATTTTTTAAATGTTTTTCGCTCACGAGAAGCGGAGCGGCTTTGACGGAATTTTTTGTAAAAACGCCAGCCGCTGTTGCCGGTATCTCAGAAAAAATGAGAGCTAAATCCGGCTTTAAAGAGCGCTTGATACCGCACGCCATGCCATTGGCTTTAAAGCCATGGGCGCTTGTCACACTACCGTTTTTTAAAATTTTCATAAAAGCCCTTCTGTCTCTTTAAAATTACACATGATATTCAAATTCTGCACGGCCTGGCCCGCCGCGCCCTTAAGCAAATTGTCAATGGCACATGTTATCACGGCTAAATTTTTATCCGTAGCTATCGCGATGTCACAGTAGTTCGTATACGCGACATCGCGGATTTCTGGCTGTTTCCCGAGTGGGAAAATTCGCACAAACGGCTCTGTCTTATAAAATTTCCTATAAATGTTATGCAGTTTTTGGGCGTCCGCTTTTCCATGCAATTGCACATAAATTGTCTCATGGATCCCGCGGTTTATGGGCAGTAAATGCGGAATAAATGTGACTTCAATATTTTTTCCGGCCACCTTTGATAAATATTGGTTAATCTCAGGTATATGCTGATGATTGAGAACTTTATACGCTTTAAAATTCTCATTCACCTCTGAAAACATAAATCCGAGCGCCACTTTTCGTCCGGCGCCGCTGACACCGGATTTGGCATCGATGATAATGGATTGAATGTCGTTGGTCATGATCGAAACAAGCGGTGCCAAAGCTAAAATCGCAGCCGTCGGATAACAACCCGGATTTGCAATCAATTGTGCCTTTTTAATTTTTTCCCGGTAAAGTTCGGGAAGGCCGTAAATCGCTGTTTTCAGATTTGTCTTATCCTTGTGTTGGGCGCCATACCATTTCGTAAAAATTTGCGCTGCCTCCAAGCGATAATCCGCGCTTAAGTCGATAATTTTTTTCTTGGCCTTTAAGAGTTGAGGCGCGATTTCCATCGCCACCGTATGCGGGACTGCTAAGATAAAAATATCGGCATTTTTTGCGGCTTTATCCGCATCAAATTTATTACAGACAAGATCAGTCTGGTCCTGTAATTTTGGCCACATATCGGTAATCTTGCCAATCGTATTATTGGCGCTGACATAAGTGACGCGAACTTGGGAATGCTTTAAAAGAATTTCCAACGCAGTAAACCCTGAATATCCGCTGATGCCGACAATGCCGACTTTAATCATGATTTCTTCCTCTCAATTGTCACAACTTCCTCGCAGGACGTAATATGTGGTAATGAAAATGAGTTTTTATACTAAAATAAAAAACCTATCTCGTCAACTCTTTTATCGAGGGAGATAGGTTTGATTTCCGTCTGAAAAACTAAATTTTTATTTGCTTACCGCTTAACCCATTGGAATCTTTTCCGCGCTCCCTTCATACCGGGCTTTTTTCTTTCTTTCATTCTGGGATCGCGTCTGAGCAAAGTCGCTTTGTTGATCACGGTCTTGTTCTCTGAATCAGCGGAAGATAGAGCCCGCGAAAGGCCTAAGCGGAAAGCTCCAGCTTGTCCGGAGAGGCCGCCGCCGTTGATCTGGGCGTCGATATCAAATTTATTCTCGGTGTTGGTGAGTTTGAGAGGAGTTAAAATTTGGATGCGATCAGTCTCCCTGGCAAAATAGGCCTCAAATGCCCGTTCATTCACCGTGATTTTTCCTGTCCCGGGGACTAAGTTCACACGTGCGATTGAACATTTTCGTCGCCCGGTAGCAGCATATTTGACCATTTCAACCATTATTTTTCCTTTATCGGCACAATCAAATTTCTAAAAGAATCGGTTTTTGCGCTTGATGAGGATGCTTATCGCCCGCATAAACTCGTAAACGTGTGCGAACCTTATTCCCTAAAGCCCCTTTGGGAATCATACGGTTGACGGCTAAACGCATTACCTGAGTGGGCCGTTTGGCCAGCAAACTTTCTAAACTTAGGACTTTGCGTCCGGCTGGATAGCCAGAATAAGTTTGATATTGCTTGTCGGTTAATTTTTTGCCCGTCACGCGGATTTTTTCCGCGTTGATGATAACTACCATATCTCCCGTGTCCAAATGCGGGGTGTAGATGGCTTTATGCTTGCCGCGCAAAATCGCCGCAACTTTGGCTGCTACTCGGCCGAGGATTTTATCCTTGGCATCGATCATGTAGTATTTCTTTTCGATAGTCTCGAATTTTGGAATAAATGTTTTCTGTATCACAAGAAAACTCCTCACTTCGTTCGTACTGATTTTCCCTTAAATATTTTAGAGGAAATCAGTACAGCACTTACTTCCTCTAATAATTTTTAGAAAAGTAAGTACGTCGTAACTTCTTTGCTGCATAGGAGACGAGTTTTTAGCAGCTAGGAAAGTTTTATACTTTCCTATGCTGTAAAAAATGCCGCTCATTTTTAAAAATAAAACAATTGTGCGAGGTTTGTAAAATATAACATCTTCTTTCAAAATGTCAACTGTTTTTTCAAGTCTCGGTTTTTTTTATTTATTGTTTTTTTCCAAAATATTTGCGTTTATACTTCGCTTCTATCAGACACAGACCTTGTGGTTTGGCTGTGACACCGGCGTAGATACGGTTTTTTTTGCAAAGAATTTTTTTTATACTTCCCGGGGGAAGCCGTCCCTGTCCGATTTGGACTAGCGTCCCGACAATCGTTCGCACCATCTTGTACAAAAAGCCATCTGCTTCAATATCAATGTGAATAAAATCATTTTTTTTCTGAATAGAGAAACGTTTGATTGTGCGGATGGTATTGCGGCTATCGGCTAAAGCGGAATTGGCCGCCATAAAAGAACGGAAATCCTTGCGGCCAATCAGGTAGGCTGCCTCTCTTCGAATAAGGGAAAGGTTTAAACTTTTGGAAATATGCCAGCAAAAATGACGCAGATGAGCACAGCGTTCCGGTCGGTTTAAGATCGTATACCGATAAGTCTTGGATTTGACACTATACTGGGCGTGAAATGTTAAAGGGACAGTCTCAACCTTCCGTATAACAATATCTTCCGGAAGGTTCGCATTAAGGGCACGGTGGATTTCGTCGATATCCAATGCCGAATCGACTTTAAAATGAGCGACTTGTCCAAGCGCGTGCACCCCGCTGTCGGTCCGGCCGGAACCGATCAAATGAATTCTACATCTATAGGACTTTTGCGTTTGAATATAGAGTCTGTCATTCCCGCGAAGGCGGGAATCCATGCCTCTCGTCGAAGAGAAGCCTAATGGATTCCCAACAAAGGCATTCGGGAATGACAAACGCGTAAGTCCTAATCTAAAGATTTTTTGGAGGGCTTTTTCGATTTCTCCTTGAATCGTGCGGTGATTTCCTCTTTGAATCTGCCAGCCTTCAAAATTTGTGCCATCGTATTCGAGGGTCAACTTAAAGTTACGCATGGTCTATCGTATGTCGTATATCGTAGATTGCGTATATTTTGCGGTAGATAGTGTCGGAAAACCCTCCCGGTGTCATTGCGAGGAGCGTAGCGACGAAG
>CAYHTV010000021.1:0-24222 GCA_964359575.1 uncultured Planctomycetales bacterium | reverse complement strand
CAAGTGGCGACCCGAAGGGTCGTCCCTTGACGTTAGCAGATTGGACGCATATTGCCGTGGTGCAGCGAAAAAGTGACAGGTCACTTTCTTTCTGTATCTGTTGGAGACCCCAAAAAACTGGGGAAACTCCACTATCAAAATGGCAAGAATAGCAAAGGGTAAAGGGGAAAGCTTATATTCAACTATTAATTCATCCTATGTATATTAAGCGCGGTGAGGATTTGATCTGTGGGGGAAATTTTGTTGAGGGTATAAAAGTGTAAACCCGGCGCGCCGCCGGAGAGAAGCTCTCGGCATTGGCGCACGGCGAAATCAATGCCGGCTTGAAGAGTTGCCTCTTTATCAGCTTGCAGAGGTTCAAAAATTTTCTTAATCTTGTCTGTAACAGTTGCTCCGCAGAGAGAACAAAACCGCACCAAAGCCTGATAATCGGTAATCGGGATAATGCCAGGAATCACGCGTGCTGTGACGCCCAATTTTTTAAGACGCGCGACATATTCAAAATAGTCTTTATTATCAAAAAATAATTGGGTGATCACATAATCCGCACCGCTATCGATTTTTATTTTTAGAAATTGCGCATCCCTGTCCCGGTCTTTGCAGAGAATGTGCCCTTCGGGAAATCCGGCCACACCGATACCAAAATAACCGTCAAAATTCTGCCGGATAAACGCGCAGAGTTCGCTGCTGTATTTAAAATTGTGGGCACTAGGCTGCCAATCAAGATTTTCTTTGGGGGGATCGCCGCGCAACGCCAGAACATTGTGAATACCGCGATTTTTCACATCGATTAAGATATTCTTGATTTCCTCTTTGGTGTGCAGGACACAGGTCAAATGGGCTACACCGATAATCCCATGTTGATCTTGAATCTGTTGCACGATATCAAAGGTTTTATCGCGGCTTCCGCCGCCGGCACCGTAAGTAACCGAGATAAAATCCGGTCTTAGTCCCGCTAAAATTTTAATGGTCTCAAGGAGTTTTGTGTATCCTTCCTCTGTCTTGGGCGGGAAGAGCTCAAGGGAAAAGGTCTGTCGTTTTTGTTTAAAAATTTCCGCGATATTTTTCATACTATTTTTTCTCAATGATCATTTAGGTGAAATTCGTATAGTGCTGATTATTTTTTAAAAATATTAAGGAAAATTAGCGTGCAATGTCCACCATTATACCATTCGCGTATTTTTTTGTAATAAAAATTCCCTCGGGAAATGTTTTATATTAGAATGTCTCATATTGGATATGATTGGAAAGTGATGGGATTTTTACAAAATATTTTCGCAAAAAGACACGGGATGGATCATTACTGTATTCAATGCAAGCTGAAAGTGCCTACTGAGAATTGGGTCAATACCGAGCAGTTGACTCAAAAAAGTTTCACCATTCAGCGCTGTCAGCAATGTGGGTTAGGATGGACGGTTATCCCGCGCAATTTTGATTTATCACCATATTATCCTGAAGAATACTATGGATCAAAGAATAAGAGGTTTCACCCCTTTATTGAATGGTTGATTTCGTTTTTTCGGCGCCAGCGTGCCGGCAGGATTCTCAAAGAAATCTCTTTATCAACGGGACGTATTTTAGATATCGGATGCGGGCGCGGTGTCATGCTGCAGGAATTTAAAGAGCGGGGCTGGGAGTGTTATGGGACGGAATATTCTCAAAAGGCCGCGGAAGCAACGGCAGAACATTTGAAGATTTCCGTGGAAGTGACGAGTGATATCCGTTCTTGCCGATATCCCGATCACCACTTTGATGTCGTCAGTCTCTGGCATGTCTTTGAGCATCTGCCTAACCCCGAGGAGATTTTACGGGAGATTGCGCGTATTCTTAAGCCACACGGGTTACTGGTCATTGAGGTCCCCAATTTATCCAGCTGGCAGTTTAAAATCAGCCGGGGGACCTGGATCCATCTGGATTCTCCCCGTCATTTCTTTCATTATTCCCCTTATAATTTGAATAAAATTTTGGGATCCCATGGGTTTCATGTCCGTTCGCTTAGGACTTTATCTTGGGAATTTGGCCCTTTTGGTATGCTGCAGAGTCTATTAAATGTCTTTTTGCCCCGGCCAAATTTTATTTTTTTTCTCATGAAGAATAGAGAAAAGAATCTTAGACATTTGACGACTGGGGCGTCTTTATTTAATTTATTTTTGTTATTTTTTTTATTGCTGCCGCTGATTTTGCTCAGTGTCGTGCTGGAGCTGGGCGCGGTTTGTTTTGGCCGCGGCGGAGTTTTGCAGGTCATGGCAGTGCCTCAATCTGCCGTGGAGAGGACCTTTAAAAAATTATTATAGAAAATATGAAGAGCTCGTTGTTTCAAATTGCTGAACGATTATCCAAGGGCCCGCAAAATCATCGTCTCCTTATCATTTGGGGTTCGGGACTATTTTTGCTGTGCGCGGGGATAGGTTTTAACATCGCCTATCACAAACCGATTTGGATTGATGAAATGTATAATCAAATTGTGACGGTTGCCGGACGATCTTATTGGCAAATTATCTGGGTGGGGAGCAAGGGAGGCGATGGCAATGTCGCGCCATTATTTCATCTCAGTCAGAAGATCATAACAGATATGGCGCAATGGATCGTAACTCCGGATTGGCTTACTCAGGAAGGGATTTATTCCAGCCTTAAAGCCCGCATCATTTTAAGAATCGTACCGGTTGTCTCTGTATCGCTGTCGATGGTTTTAATTTTTTATTATTTTTGCCGGCACTATTCCTGGCTGGCGGGCGTGTATTCTTTTTTGGTTTCGTTAGCTTCTTTTATGATCTGGGCCTTTTGGGCCGAGGCAAGACCGTACCCGCTTTTGCTTTTTTTAACCACCATCCAATCGCTGGTATTTCTAAAACTCGTGGAAGCCGATGGCCCGCGCAAGGCACGGCTCTGGAGACAATTGTGCGCGATTCATGTTTTATTGGTTTTGACAGCCGTATTGAGTTTAATTCAAATTTGCAGCATAGCATTATTGTTATGGCTCACCGAGGAACGAAATTGGAAAAAATATATTCCGATGTTTTTCGTCCCTTTCGCTATAGGCCTGTACTATTATTCCTTCACCCCCAAATACGAATACTGGTTTAAGGAAAGTCCTTGGCAGTTGATCGGCGCGAGTTTTTCCAAGGAGCGGATGCTCATAGCGGTTATTTTTATTTTTTTTATTATAAAGAGGTATCGTCAATCACACAAATCGTGGATGGAACTTTGGAGCGAAAAATTCATCAATGACGCGCACTCGAAGATGAGCGTTATATATTTTTTATTCCTCAGTTTAATGCTGGCTGGATTTTCACTCTTATTGATAAATTTTAAGCTGCATGAAAATTTTAAAGACGGTTTTCAATTTCCGAATCGTTATTTCATCGCGCTTACGCCGATAGGGATTATCGCCACCACGCTTTTTTCCATTTATCTTGTGAAATTACAAAATAGTTCCAGAGGAAAGATAATTATGGTATTATTTTTGGCTGCTATTTTGTTTCTGCGCTTGGTTAAAACGTTGAATATTCATGCTATTTAATTTTTGAATCAAGATTTTGTAAAAATGCTCAACGGTAAAAAAATTGTAGTCGTTTTGCCGGCTTATAACGCGGAAAAAACCCTGGAGCGAACGTACGCCGAAATCCCGCATGATATTGTTGATGCGGTCATTCTCGTTGATGATCTCTCGCGTGACAAAACCGCTGAAGTGGCGCGAAAGCTGGGCATCCAAACGTATATTCACGATAAGAATTTAGGCTATGGCGGAAACCAAAAGACCTGTTACCGGGAAGCCTTGCGGCGGGGGGCGGATATTGTGGTTATGCTCCATCCGGATTATCAATACCCGCCTCAACTGGTGACTGCTATGGCGTCCTTAATCTCCTGTGGGATGTTTGACGTGGTTTTGGGATCGCGGGTCCTGGGAGGGTATGCCCTGAAAGGGGAAATGCCTTTTTTCAAATACGTTTCGAATCGATTTTTGACGGCCTTCGAAAATATTTTAACGGCGCAAAAAGTTTCCGAATACCATACCGGCTACCGCGCTTATTCCCGGGAGGTTTTGTTAAATATTCCGCTGTTGGAAAATTCGGATGATTTTATTTTTGATAATCAGATTTTGACGCAGATTTTTTATTGGAATTACCGCGTGGGAGAGATTTCCGCCCCGTGCAATTATAATAAGGATTGTTCATCGATCAATGTCCGGCGCAGTATTGTTTATGGTCTGAGCGTTTTGCACAATAGTGTGAAATATTTTTTGCAAAAGAAACGACTGAGAAAATACCGCATGTACGATGCCCAGGCCGGAAGAAAACTGCAGTTCAACAGCGGTTCATCCCATTAAGAAATACCTTATGGAAAAAATTTTTAAATACTCCCTTCTTTTCCTTGCCGGCGTTCTGTTCGTCCTTTTGTTTATCATTAAAGATATCGATGGCGATATCGGAAACATTTATTGGCGATTAACGGCGGCGAAAATGCATTTGGCCAATGACTTTGCCATGCCTTATTTTACTCCCGTGCGCTGCGGAGGTTTTCTTTTGGCGGCGGACGCCCAAGATTTTATTTTCAGCCTGTATATGTTATTGAATTTCTTGATCATCAATGTCGTGTGGACATTTAAAATTACCAATCTTTTGCTTTCGATATTGCTGGCTTCCGGGGTTTGCGTCTGGTTGAAATATTTTGATATTTTTAATCCGCGGGCCCGGCTTTTTACCGGAATTTTAGTGAGTGTTTCGGGTTATTGGGTCTATAACATGACACAGTCTGGGCATGCTTGGTCGCACGGTCTTGCCTACACACCATGGGTCATGGTTTTTATTGAGGAGCTTTTACAGCAAAAGCCGCGCAAGGAACATTCTTATCTGCTGAGGGTATGGGCCTTGATCGCCTTCTTTTTCCTTTTGATCAATAGCGGTTATTATTGGCTGCAAGTGGCTGTCCCTATGATTGGCGCCAGGCTGCTTACGGAGTTACTGGCCGCGGATTATGAGAAAAAAGAAAAAATAAAACGTTTAGGCATGGTCATCGCGGCCGGCGTGTTTGCTCTGGTATTGAGCTGGCCGCGTTTAGGCGGTGTTTATGAGTTCCAATTTCGTAAATTCCCTCGGGAAGGCGGCGCGGTAGGTTATATGCAGGTCATGGGAGACACGGTGGGTGTTTTAAAAACAATCTTTATTTCTCTTTTTGATAAAAAGATTATCATCGATGCCGTGGGGAATCCGTGTTTAGGCTTTTTTTGGGATTACACAATGTTTATTGGGATATTGGCTCTTCCGGTTTTTTTGCTGGGCCTTACCCGCGCGGGAAAATTTTTAAAATCCAAGGCTTTTATCGCGCTTTTTCTGGCCAGTGTCTTCCAATTCGCCATGACCCGAACAACCCACGCGGTCGATTTGGTCCGTTTTTTCGTGCCGATTTACACCCAAATTTCGTGGTATTGGCGGGGGTCGGCAATCTTAGTTTTTTTTGCTTGTGTTTTTGTCGCGATGGGATATGAAATTTTATTTAAAAAAAATCACAAAGTTTTGCTATGGGGAGGGTTTCTTTTGATGGTGTTAAATTTGGGAGAGATGGGCTATACGCATTTAAAACAAATGGATTTCTCCATGAACCCTCCCCTGCGTGATATTTTTAAAGAATATCGTCCTTTAGCCAAACCCCTCACCATCAACAGCAGCCCTTGTATGATTGGCGGTATTTTTGGATATGGCAATGAATGCCCTATTCAAAATCGAGCGGGCGGGGGAGAACCAGCCTGCGGTTTGGGAAATTCCGTCTATGCGGGGCGGGATGCCGAGCATTACAATATGAACGATGTGCGCCGGCTGGCCAGTCCGGAGGCGGACCATGCCTTCTATATGAAGCATGATTGGCCATTGTGGCCCAAAAAGGATAAGGAAGAGTTTGAGAGATTTATTAATTACAAACAAGTTATTCAACTTCCAATGCGTTTACGAATTATGAATATCGTCAGTGGATTGGCGTGGTTAGGTTATCTGGCGGCATTTGGCTTAGTGTTACGTCTGAGAAAATAATTCTCAAGGTACGTTTTTGGAGTAAAAAAAGGCTTTTTACGAAGCCTTTTTTTATGCTTGACAGTGCGCAATCTGCTCTTATAATAGAAATGTTCAATAATTGAACACAATGTCGATAGCAAAAATTATTAATTTCATTTTCCAGTCCTGATTATAAATGTAACTGCTTATGTCTAAAGAAGTTTTAGATGAACGCGAATTTGAGCTAATAAATATTATTGGCAAGAAATTGGGATCCAACCAGCGCGACCTTTCCCGTTATTTGGAACTTTCCTTAGGCCAGACCAATATGTTGATCCGCCGTTTGATTGCGAAAGGGTATATCCGTATCACTCAGCTTAATAAACGCAAAGTGCAATATATCCTCACCCCCAAAGGGTTTGCAGAAAAAATGCGCAAATCCATCAAATACACCCTCAATACACTCACGGCCATTGGCCTTATCAAAGAAAAGGCCCGAAAAATGATTGCCGTTCTTTATCAGAAGGGCGAGAGGAATTTTGTCATTTTAGGCAAGTCGGATTTTGCTACTCTTATTGAAATGGTTTTTAAAGATATGGAGTTGACGGATTATCAGTTGACTTACGCGGAAGAATTTCCACCGGTGGATTTTAAAGGAGTGGTGTTTATCTGCCGAGAAAATGTGGTTATCGATCCGTTGTCTCCCGTGAACACGATTGACCTTATTCACGAACTTTCCAAAGACAACGTTCTTATGGAGGAAAATGTTTAATTTTAAATTGAAAACGAATCTCATGTTTGGCCCAGGAACCAGTGAACTGCTGGGCAAAATTTTAACCGATCTGGGTTATAAAAAAGTTGGAATTATTATCGACCGCGGTATTGCCGGGCATTCCCAGACAAAAAAAGTCCTGGAAAGCGTGAGAGCCGCGGACGTTAAATATCAAACTTTTGAGAATGACGCCGTCGAACCGGATTACGATTTCCTGGAATCCTTTAAAAAATTATTTTTGAATCAAGGATTTGAATGTCTCATCGGTATCGGCGGGGGAAGTACACTGGATTTAACGAAAGGGGTCGCGACTTTGGCAACGAATCCCGGCGAGGCCATTACCTACCGGGGTTTTCCAAAATTGAACCACAGGCCGTTGCCAGTGATTGCCATCCCCACAACAGCCGGAACAGGAAGCGAAGTCACCTATAATGCTGTTTTTACCGATGCAAAACTCAAAAAGAAATTAGGCATTAATTCCGAATACAATTATCCGGTGCAAGCGATTGTCGATCCGCTTTTCACCCTTGGGTGCCCGCCATCGGTAACGGTCTCTTCCGGCGCGGACGCGCTCGTCCATACGTTAGAAAGTTATGTGCATAAAAATCACACCCCCATTTCCCGTCTCTATTCGACAGAAGCCTTTCGCCTTCTTTATAATAACTTAAATAAAGTTTTAGACGATCCGCGCAACATTGAGATCCGCGCCAATTTGGCGCTGGGGGCCTATTTGGCGGGAGCGGCGTTGATCAATGCCGGCTCCGGACCATCGGGAGCGTTTTCGTATCCCCTGGGGGCGGTGTATAAAGTTCCGCATGGTTATGCCGGAGCGATTTTCTTGCCGGAAATTACCCGCCTTAACGTTGAGAAAGGTTACCAAGATTACGCCCCGCTTTATGATTTGATCGAAGGAGCTCACAAAGAGTTTTCCATCAATGAAAAAAATATGGAATTCGCGAAACGGATTTCGGCATTGATGGCGAGACTTGAGGTGCCCAAGACCATCGCGGATTTTCAATTGACACAGCAGGACGTGGAATTTTTGATTGAACAGTATGATGTTTTAAAAGCCGCTATCGATCAGAATCCGATAGAAATCACCAAAGACGATGTGCGCGGGATGATGAAAAAAATTTTTCATCCGAGGGGAACTTATGCCGGGGTTTGAATTAATCGGGGAAGAAGAAAAACAGGCGGTCGCAGAGATTTTTGACAAGGGAGGGGTTTTGTACCGTTATGGATTGGATGCCAAACGGCAGAATATTTTTCGCGTGAATGATTTTGAAAATGAGATCGCGAAGAAAGTTGGCGCAAAATACGCCTTGTGTGTCTGCAATGGAACGGCGGCGTTAAAACTCGCCCTGCTGGCCGTCGGGATTAAACCAGGGGATGAAGTCATCACGCAAAGTTTTACTTTTATCGCGACGGTCGAGGCCATTTTGGAGTTGGGAGCCATTCCTGTGATCACGGAGGTTGATAAGTCGCTCAATATGGACCCCCAGGATTTAGAAAAGAAAATCACAAAAAAAACCAAGGCGATTGTGCCGGTGCATATGGGCGGCGTCGCCGCCAAGATGGATGAGATTCAAACCATTGCTAAGAAATATCATCTCCCTATAGTGGAAGACAGCGCGCAGGCGTTAGGGGCGACATATAAGGAGAAATATTTGGGAACGCTCGGTATCGCTGGGATTTATAGCTTAGATATCGGCAAAGTCATTACAACCGGCGAAGGAGGGATCGTCGTGACCAATGATCAAAAAAATTATTTAAAGGCGAGAGAATATTCTGACCATGGGCACGAGCAAAATCCAAAGTTTCCCCGCGGCGAAGATACCCGGACCATGTGGGGTTTCAATTACAAAGCGACGGAATTGCACGGGGCCGTTGGTCTGGCCCAATTAAAAAAATTGGATTTTATCCTGCAAAAACAACGGGAGAATAAAAAGACAATCAAAGAGGGAATTAAAAATGTGTCTGGTATTGAATTCCGCGAAATTCCGAATCCGGACGGTGACGCCGGCGACACGCTTATTTTTTATATGTCTTCGCGCGAGAAAGCATCTTTATTCGCGAAAAAGTTAAAAGAAAAAGGACTGGGGACAAAAAATTTGCCGGATGCCATTGATTGGCACTATGCCGGCACATGGACGCACATCTTTTCTGCCTATCCGCAGTTCAATGGCAAAAATCCAGAGAAGATTTTGAGTCAATCAACAGATTACTTGCGGCGGGCGATCGCCTTGCCGATTATGGTTTTGATGTCTGATGAGCGCATGAAACAGACTATTGATGCGGTTCAGATGATCGCCAAGGAAGTGGAAAAAGAATGCCTCGTATCTCCTATTTAGCCGTGATTCCGGCGCGGGGAGGGAGCAAAGGAATCCCGCGCAAGAATATTAAAATGATCGCCGGTCAACCTTTGCTGGCCTGGACGATCCAAGCGGCCCGAGGGTCGAAGTTGTTAGACCGTTTTGTCGTCTCAACCGAAGACAAAGAAATCGCCGATATAGCGCGAGAATTTGGTTGTGAGGTCGTGGTCCGGCCGCAGAAGCTGGCGAGCGATACGGCAACAACTCTTTCGGTGCTGCAGCAGGTCCTAACTAAAATCGATGCCGAGAATATTGTGATTTTACAGCCGACCTCAGCCGTACGCCGGGTAGGACTGATCGATCAGTGTATCGCCGAATTTAAGAAAAACAAATGCGATAATTTGGCCACGGGATTTATTTGCAAATTCATGGAATACGGCAGCTGCACCCAGCGCCGTCAGGACCTGAAGGGATTTTTTTATGATGATGGAAATGTCTACGTGGTGAAATCCTCCTTGATTAAAAAAGGAAAGCTGTTCGGTAAAAGGGTCGGCCGTGTTCTTGCCAGCCGCGAGGAGAACGTCGAAATCGATGAGGAATTTGATTTTTGGCTTACGGAACAGATTTTGCTTAAACGGCAAAGGGAAGGCTTAGCCTGATGGTTCAGCAGCCGTATCATAAATATGTTTTTGATCTTGAAAACCGCACATTCGTTGGGCATTTTGAAGAAATGTACGCCAACGAAGAAAAAGAAAACTATGACAGCTGGTTTCAGGAAGACTTAAGTCATCTGGGCAAACAAATTTCCTTACTTGTTTTAAAGCAGTTTAATTTTAAAAATATTCTGGATATTGGCTGTGGAAAAGGAGCGTTTACGCATCTTCTGAAAAGGGAAAGCAATTCTGTGGCGGGTGTCGATGTCTCTTCCACCGCGATCGCTAAGGCTAAAATGAAATATCGAGACATTGATTTTCGAGTTATGAACGTGCGGGAGGCTCTGACCGCGCCCCAACAGTGGGATTTGATCGTCATGATGGAAATTTTGTCATATTTAAAAGATTGGAAATCCATCATCGCGGCGGCGGCGAAAAAAAGCAGCGTTCTTTACATGTCTCTTTATCTCCCGCCTAACCCGATTGGGTTTGTGAAATCATTTGAGGAATTGCGTGAAGAAATACAGAAATATTTTTTCATTCAAACAGAAATTTTGTGGAATCAAGAGACAGTTTTTCTACTGGCAAAGTCAAATCCCAATGTCTAAAACAATAAAAATAGCTGGTCGGACGATCCAAGACGGATCACCGATTTTTATTATCGCTGAGGCCGGGGTCAATCATAACGGTCGGATGGATTTGGCTAAAAAATTAGTCGACACCGCTAAGCGAATTGGCGCGGATGCGGTTAAATTTCAGACTTTTCGTGCTGAGGATTTGGTGACCGCGGATGCTCCCCAGGCGGATTATCAGAAAAAAATGGATAGGGCGCGGTCGCAATTTGAAATGCTTAAGAAGTTAGAACTTTCCGAAACCCAATTTTTTGAACTGTTTGAGTATTGCCGGAAACAAAAAATTATTTTTTTATCGACGCCGTTTGATCTTGCCAGCGCCGAATTTCTTTCCCTCTTAGGGGTGCCAGCGTATAAAGTTGGGTCGGGAGAAATAACGAATTTTATGTTATTACGGCAGGTCGCGCGATATCAGAAGCCGATAGTCTTATCAACGGGGATGTCTTCTTTGCAAGAAGTGCAGGAAGCGGTGAATGTTATTGATAAGCAGGGCAACAAAGAGTTAATCTTGCTGCACTGCACGTCTAATTACCCGACAAAATTTGAAGAAGTCAATTTACGGGCGATGCTGACTTTAAAGAAAAAATTCAATGTTATGACAGGCTATTCCGATCATACGCCTGGGATTGAAGTGGCCATCGCTGCCACGGCTATGGGCGCGTGTGTTATTGAAAAACATCTAACGTTAAACAGAGATCTGCCGGGACCGGATCATTCGGCATCGCTTGTGCCGCAGGAGTTTCAGAAGATGGTCGAGGCGATTCGTAATGTCGAGAAAGCCAAAGGCGATGGCATAAAAAAACCTAATCCATCGGAGATCGCGATCCAAAAAGTCGCGCGTAAAAGTCTTGTGGCGGCTTGTGATATCGGTAAAGGAATCATTATCACTCCCGAGATGTTAACGGTCAAGCGGCCCGGAACAGGGATCGCCCCTAAATGGATCCATCGTTTAACAGGAAAAGAAGCGAGAGTGGCTATTCCAAAAGATAAAATTTTTTCTTGGGATTTCGTGCGATGAAACGGAAAGTGTGCGTGATTACCGGCAGTCGGGCGGAATACGGAATCCTGGCGCCTGTTATGCGGGCGATACAAAGTTCTAAGCGGTTTCGTTTATCTGTTGTGGTCACGGGAATGCATCTGATGCCGGAGTTTGGTTATACCATTAAGGAAATTCAGCGAGATGGTTTTTCTATTGACGCGAAAATTGATATGAGCCATACGCAGGATGAAGGTAAGGCCATGGCAGAGGCTGTGGGTCGCGGGGTTTCAAAACTTGCAGGGTGTTTCGATAAGTTAAGACCGGATTTGGTTTTAACGGTGGGAGACCGAGGAGAAGTACTGGCAGCCGCCGTGGTTGCCAATTATATGAATATTCCCTTTGCGCATATTCATGGCGGCGAGGTATCGGGGCATGTGGATGGTATTGTTCGTCACGCGATCACCAAGCTGGCCCACATCCATTTTCCAGCCACTCCCAAAGCCAGAGAAAGGATTTTAAAATTGGGGGAGGAGCCGTGGCGCGTTATCGTCGCAGGCGCGCCATCGCTGGATCGCATTTTGCGTAATCATATGACTTCGAAACAGACACTTTTAAAAAAATATTCTATTGATCCAAATCAGCCTTTAGGTCTTTTAGTGCAGCATCCGGTGCACACTCAGATGCGCGAAGCGGGAGAGCAGATTCAGACAACTTTGCAAGCCATTGTGGATTTAAAATTGCAAACCCTCGTGGTTTACCCCAACGCCGATGCCGGCGGCCGAGCCATGATTAAAGTTTTGGAAAGATTTAAGAAGCACCCATTTTTAAAATATTATAAAAGTATTCCGCATGCGGATTATTTGGGCTTTTTGAAAATTGCAACGGTATTAATAGGCAATTCCAGCAGCGGGATTATTGAGGCGGCCTCCTTCCATTTGCCGGCTATCAATATCGGCTGCCGTCAGGAAGGAAGGGAACGCACGGTGAATGTGATCGATGTCCCGCATGAAACAAAGATTATCGCGAGGATTATTCAAAAAATTATTCATGACCAGAAATTTCAGCGACGGATTCGGCAATGCCGCAACCCTTACGGCGATGGCCACGCCAGCCAGCGCATTGTCAATTTTTTAAGGCAAATGAATTTAAACAATCGTTTGCTGCAGAAACGAATCACTTATTAAATTATGACAATGAAAAAGAAAACTATCATCTGGGGGGCGGGCGGCCATGGCAAAGTGATCCTGGATATTTTATTGGAAGCGAAGGTCCTGATAGGGGGTTTTATCGACGATGACAGGACAAAAATGCATCAAAGTGTCAGCGGTTATAAAATTTTAGGGAATACCGATTATTTGGAAAAAATGAAGAATAAAGGTTCTGTTCAACTGGCCTTGGGGATTGGTAACAATGAAATCCGCGAAACTATTTTCGAAAAGGCCGTCGCGTTGGGAGTGGCAGTCATTTCAGCCATTCATCCGCGGGCGGTTGTGTCGCCGCACGCGCGTCTCGGCCGCGGGGTTGTCGTGATGCCGGGAGCGGTCATTAATTCAGGGGCGATCATTGAAGACGGAGTCGTTGTGAATACGGGGGCAACGGTTGATCATGATTGTTATTTAGAAGCATTTTCTCATATCTGGCCGGGCGCGCATTTGGCGGGTGGTGTGAGGGTGGGACGTTGTTCATATATCGGGACCGGGGCGGCCGTGATTCAAAATGTCACGATCGGTAAAAATACAATGGTTGGAGCCGGCGCGGTCGTGATTTCCGCCATCAGGGATGGAGTGACTGCCGTTGGCGTCCCCGCTCGAGTCATCAAAAAAAAACATGAAAAATAAAATCTTAAAAAGCGCCGTTATTTCTGAGAAAGCCACTATTAAAGACGCGATGCGCGCGATCGATCATTCTGGCCTGCGGGTGGCTTACGTTGTTGATGAAAAAAAACGTTTGGTAGGGGTGGTGAGTGACAGTGAAATCCGCAAGAGTATTTTGAAAGGCCAGGATATTAAAAATCAGGTCAAGGGGATTCTCAACCCTCATCCCGTGGTCCTCCACGCTGAAGATTTAGATACTCCGCACGTGGTGCGGGCGAAAGTGAAAGACTTGCTGAACCGGATGCCTGATAGCCGTTATATCTTGGTTTTGGACAAAGAGGGACAGCCTAAGCAGTTGACTCTATGTTCCGCTCTGCTGGAAGAGAGGTTGTCCAAGAAAAAGCGGCAGCATGTGGACCGCCATGTGCTGGTCGTGGGGGGAGCCGGTTATCTGGGATCGGTGCTGGTGCGAAAACTTTTGGCTCAAGGTTTCCGCGTCCGCGTTCTGGACATTTTGATGTTCGGCGTGGCACCTATTGAAAAATTAATTGGTCGGAAAGGATTTGAGTTTATAGAAGGCGATATGCGCAATATTCCCACCTTAGTGAAGGCCTTGCAGGGAATTGACGCGGTGATCAATCTTGCCGCGGTTGTTGGTGATCCCGCCTGCCAAGAAAAACCGGAATCCGCTATCGAGACAAATTATCTAGCCAATAAAGTCCTGGCGGAAGCATGCAAATATCATCAGATTAATCGGTTTATTTACGCCTCAACCTGCAGTGTGTATGGCGTGATGGAAGGCGAAGCGGAGTTGAGTGAAGATTCGCCGCTCAATCCGGTTTCGTTATACGCCCGATCCAAAATCCAATCCGAAGAAGGGATTCTCAGCCTGGAAGACGAAAATTTTTCTCCCACGATTCTGCGCATGAGTACGTTATACGGCTATTCGCCGCGGATGCGGTTCGATCTTGTCGTCAATACCATGACCAAAACAGCGGTCACCGAAAGGAAAATTTTAGTTTTTAACGGAGGTAAACAATGGCGGCCGCTGTTGCACATCGAGGATGCCGCGGACGCGTACATCAAATGTCTCAAAGCGCCGGTCCATAAAATTAAAGGGAATATTTTTAATGTTGGTTCCAGCCGGCAAAATTATCAAATTATCCAAATTGCCCAAAAAGTCCATCGATGTATCCCTGAATCACAATTGATTGTGGAAGATTCTAACAATGATCCGCGCAATTATCTGGTCTCTTTTTCCAGAATTGAAAAATATCTGCGTTACAAAACAACTTATGATGTGGAGAGATCTGTGCTGCGGATCAAGCGCGCCATTGAGAAAAAAGAAATTCCAGACGTCAACGATCGCAGATATTATAACGTGGAGTATAACAAATGAATAAAACTCAAGCCAAGAAATATGCCCAAAATTCTTCCTTGATTCCGGCCGCTGTGTTAGGCGGGCCGCCGGCTTTCTCCGAGGTCTTGCCCATCACCAAACCCACGATTCCGCCGGTGGCACGATTAACGAGTCAATACGAGCGGATTTTAAAAAGCGGGATGATTACCAACGCCGGCTATGTCAAAGAATTTGAAAGGCAAGTCGCTGAATATCTCGGGGTTAAAGAGGCGGTGGCGGTGAGCAGCTGCACGTTAGGTTTAATGTTAACGCTTAAAGTTTTAAAACTCAAAGGGGAAGTGATTCTGCCGAGCTTTACTTTTCACGCGACCGGTCACGCGATTGTGTGGAATGGCATGAGGCCGGTGTTTGTCGATTGTCTTGCGGATACCTACAATATTGACCCGGCGCAAGTTGAAAAGGCCGTCACGGCGCAAACGTCGGCGATTTTGGGTGTCCATATTTTCGGCAATCCGGCGGATATAAGCGCGCTTGAAAAAATTGCCAAAAAATATCGATTGAAATTGATTTTTGATGCGGCCCATGGATTCGGTTCGCAATATCAGAGAAAAAACGTTGGCGGATTCGGCGATGCGGAAGTTTTCAGCCTCAGCCCGACGAAGCTTTTGACATCGGGAGAAGGAGGGATGGTGGCGACGAACGACCTTGATTTAGCCAAACAGATCCGCATTGGGCGCAATTACGGGGATTCCGGGGATTACGACAGCCTATTCTCCGGTTTTAATTCACGCATGAGCGAGTTTCACGCGTTGTTGGGAATCGAGAGTCTCAGGGATTTAGAAAAAAATGTTGCTCAACGCATCCGCATGGCGCAGCTGTATAAAAAACTGTTGACCGCCCTGCCGGGAATCAGTTTTCAGAAAATTGCCGATGGGAACCGCAGCAGTTTTAAAGATTTTTCTATCCTGATTGATCAAAAGAAATTCGGTCTCAGCCGGGACCAGCTGTCTCAGGCTCTCCTCGCTGAGAATATTATTGTCAAAAAATATTTTTATCCGCCGGTCCATGAACAAAAAGCCTTTCTCAGCTATCAAGCGGGCCACGCTCCTCAATTGCCGGTAACCCAGATGGTGGCGAATAATATTTTAAGTCTTCCTTTGTATTCCCATATCGCGGAATCCGCCGTGCGTAAGGTGTGCGCCGCGCTCCATTGTATTTATGATCAACGCGGGCCGATCAAGACGCGGATTCCTTAAGGATCATGCCGATGAAAGAAATTTGTTTTGTTGTGCAAGTGCCCTTAACCGAGCGCGATTATGATCGGCTGGGTGTTGAGCGATTTTCTCAACGTGGTTATCGAGTCAGTTTTCTCGATTTAACTTTTTTTTTGAATCGCGAGGTGTTTGAAAAAAAAATCATCACATCTATGAATTATGAATATTGCTGCTCGATCAATTCCCAAGATGATTTAGACAAATTTTTTGCTGCCCGAAAAGCACAATGTTGGTTTTTGATTGATTTCACAGGCCGCTCGGAGAGTGAGGTTTTATTAGAAAAATATCTAAAAGACAGTAAGGTTATCTATGGAATTCTGTGCGTCAATAGTATTCCGAGGGTGCGTTATCAACCATTGTGGCAAATGGTATTTTCCAAAAAGGCGTGGCAGCGGCTGCGACAACTCCTCCAGAGTAAAATTTTACCATCGCTGAGAAAACCCCTCCCTGTCCAATTTGTGATCGCAGGCAGTTTGTATGATGAGCGTAAATTTCCTGCCATGAATGAAAATACCAAAATCATTTGGGCGCACACATTAGATTATGATCTATTCCTCGACTATCGGAATCATCGAGATAAACCGTTGATCGAAGGGGACTACGCGGTTTTTTTGGATGAGTTTTTTCCTTATCATCCGGATTTTTATTTGAAGGGGTGCCCTCAAAATCCTTTTCCTTCCGCTGAAGAATATTACGATGAAATGAATCGTTTCTTTGGGATTATTGAGCGGAAATTAAATTTGAAGGTGGTCATTGCCGCTCACCCGAAGTCTGCTTATGAAAATATGCCCAGTGTGTTCGAAGGGCGAACGGTTATAAAAGGAAAAACGGTTGATCTGGTTGCTCACGCCCAATGTGTTTTGTGTCATGGAAGTACCGCCGTAAATTTTGCGGTTATGTTTCATAAATCTTTAATTTTTTTGCTGCCCGCAAGAATCAAGAGGCAATTTTATGGCAGAGTCATTGCCGCCGCGGCGAATCAATTTGCTCACAGGCCATTTGATTTGTCATCGATCGGGCTTTTAGATTCTCAAGAAGTATTTAAAATTGATGAAAGGGCTTACGAGCGGTATAAAGAAAGGTTTATTAAACGACGGCACACTCCGCAGAAGCCTCTTGCGGATATCGTTGCCGATGTTTTTGACCGAATTGTTAATAACGAGATAGAGGAACAAGAAATGAGGAGACATGAAAAAGAGTCCATTAACCGGTAAAACAATTCTCATCACCGGAGGAACCGGTTCCTTCGGTAAAAAATTCGCCAAAATCGCCTTGGATGAATTTCATCCTAAAAAACTTATTATTTACAGCCGGGACGAGGCCAAACAGTTTGATATGCAGCAGCAGTTTGCGAATTATAAAAATATCCGTTTTTTTATTGGAGATGTGCGCGATAAAGAACGGCTGCGTCTTGCGCTGTACGATGTGGATTATATTGTTCACGCGGCGGCGCTCAAACAAGTGCCGGCCATGGAATACAACCCTACCGAGGCCATTAAGACAAATATTATGGGGGCTATGAATATTATCGAGGCAGCCTTAGAAATGAAGGTTAAAAAGGTCATTGCCCTCAGCACTGACAAGGCCTGTAATCCCATTAATTTGTATGGGGCTACGAAGCTTTGTTCAGATAAATTATTTGTGGCGGCGAATTCCTATTCTGGAATTTCGGGAACACGCTTTGCCGTTGTGCGTTACGGGAATGTTGTTGGCAGCCGTGGGAGTGTGATTCCTTTTTTTCTGGAGAAGAAAAAAGAGGGAGTTTTGCCCATCACTCATCCGCAAATGACCCGTTTTTGGATTACTTTACAACATGGGGTTCATTTTGTCATCTCGCGCTTCGCACAAATGCACGGGGGAGAAATATTTATCCCCAAGATTCCCAGTATGAACATCATGGATCTTGCCAGGGCTATTGCTCCAGAATGCAAAACAAAGATTACGGGAATCCGTCCGGGAGAAAAACTGCATGAGGTGATGGTTTCGATTGACGACGCGCGTAATACCAAAGAACTTGCGGATTGTTACGTGATTCAGCCAGCGTTTCATTGGTGGAGTGAGGAGAATTATCCTATTGGAAAAAATGTCGCAGAAGATTTTCGATATTCCAGTGACACGAATAGTCAATGGTTGACCGTCCAAGAACTTCACAAAATGATTCAAGCCTTATGAAAACGATTCCCTACGCCACGCAATGGATTAACCGGAACGACATCCTTACCGTCGAAAAAGTTTTGAAATCGCCTTTTTTAACACAAGGGCCGATGGTTGAACTTTTTGATCGGGCCATCGCCGAATATTGCGAGGCAAAATACGCTGTCTCGGTTGCCAATGGGACAGCCGCGTTGCACATCGCCTGTTTGGCGGCGGAAATTCAGACAGGGGACGAGGTAATTACCACTCCCATCAGTTTTGTGGCTTCAGCTAACTGCATTCTTTATTGCGGGGGAAAACCCGTTTTTGCGGATGTCAAAGAAGACACGATTAATATCGATCCTGTTGAGATAGAGAAGAAAATTACCTCAAAGACAAAAGCGATTATTCCAGTGGATTTCGCCGGTTATCCGGCAGAATGCCAGGAGATTTGGCAAATAGCCAAACGGTATAAACTTCTTGTTATTGAGGATGCCTCACATGCCTTAGGAGCGGTGTATCAACGAAAAAAAATTGGTTCGGGTGGATATGCGGATATGTCAACGTTGAGTTTTCATCCCGTGAAGCATATCACGACCGCGGAAGGAGGAGCCATTTTAACAAATGATACAACTTTTTACAAAAAAATTCTGCGTCTTCGGACACATGGCATTACCCGAGATTCCAATGATTTAAGCAAAAATGAAGGAAGTTGGTATTATGAGATGCAAGATTTGGGATTCAATTACCGCCTGACGGATATGCAATGCGCCCTGGGGTTAAGTCAGCTTCCAAAACTTAATAAATTCTTACAACGGCGACGAGAAATTGTGGCACAGTACAACAAGGCGTTCAGCCGATACGAACAGGTGCGATTCTTGAGTCCCATACCTCAGACACAATCCGCCCATCACATTTATGTGCTTTTATTCAAGCGCGAAAAATTCTCCGTGCCGCGCAAGGTCATTTTTGAGGAATACCGCCGGCAGGGGATTCTGGTGAATGTGCATTACATCCCTATTTATTACCAACCGTATTATGAACGGTTAGGATATCGCAAGGGGCTATGTCCTAAGGCGGAGGATTATTATGAACAGGCCATCACGTTGCCGCTTTATCCAAAAATGACGAATTCCCAGATCCAGCGTGTGATTGAGATAACGGAAAAAATTATTACAAGGTACAGCAAAAGATAAAAAAATTTTATGAAGGAATTCTTTAAGAACATTATTTGTGGCGAGATCGCAATCCGGTTCTTCCTTCCATTTGAATTGAAGAAAAGAGAATCTTTTCCACCGGCGCTTTTGGAAGATTATCTTAAATGGGTTAATTACGAGGCGATGGGTTTTGTGCATGAATTTATGGAAGCTGAGAAGCTTTCGGATTCTAATTTTATCAAGGGATTGAATCGGGTTTTTCAAACACAGCGGTTCAATATTTTCTTGGGAGGGTCCTTGATGGAATATATGCTAAAAATTTTTAGCTTTTTAGGTGATCATGCGCTGCTAAAAGTTCAGCAGATTGTTTTGGAAGACAATCCTATCCACCGGTTTTGTGTCAAAAAATTTTTGGAGAAATTTAAAATTCAACCGCACATTCAATGGAAAAAAGTCCATTGGCCAGAGCGTTTATTCCAAATAACTTGTAATGCGGCGGTCTGCTTAGGGATCAGTTTGAACAGCGGTCTTTTTTGGGGAAAAAGAAAAAGGAGATTTAAGATCCTTCGGGAGGCCTTATGGGGACTGAACCATCATCATCGTAACTATTTCCGCGATGATTTTATAGTGGATCATCATAAAATCCAACAACATGATTTGCTTCTTTTTTCACGCGGATTTCCTCGAGAATCCGGCCGTCTTAACGGCTATCTCGATGCTAAGTCCTCAGGCTATGAACACTTTGATTTAAAAAAAATTTCTTTGGGGATAGGACCGTTGTTACAAAGAGTTATCCCTAAATATCTTGTGGCGGGTCATTCTCTTTTATTAGGCGAATGGAATTCGCCTTATTTTACGTGGTATCGTGCTTTAATGCTGAATTTTTTTATTTTTGCTTTGCCTTATGAGAAAATTTTTACTCATTACGAGATCATTTCACATTTAGGGCATAATTTTTCTTCGACTCACCATATCGCCGAAGCCATTATCTGCGAAAATCACGGGACCCGTTATTACTTAATGCATTGGTCAGATATGTCTATCGAATCTTACCATTGGGTGGTTTCGTTTTTAGGGTGTGATCAATTTTTGGTGTGGGGAGAAAAACATCTTGCCGATCCGCAGATGCCTCACGTGAAAACAGGTTATGTGTTCAAGGGAATGATCAAAAAGGCTATCCACGAAAAAGATTCTCTGAAAAGTGAAATGAATCTGCCGGTCCATCGTAAAATTGTCACTTTTTTTGATGAGAGCTTCACGGATTTATGTCAGATGACACCCAGCCACTTTGTCAATTTATGGAAAGCGGCTTTACACTTTGCTGTCACACATCCTCAAGTGACGGTGGTCGTCAAATCCAAAGACTTCGATAGGGTTCAGTTGTTGCCGACGACCCTTAAGGAAAAATTTGCTGAGATTCAGCAACAGGCTCAAGGCCTCGCCAATTTTTATATTTTTAATAGCAAAAAGTATTCTTTTATTGAAGCGATTGGGATTTCAGATGTTGTCATCACCCAAGGGATGACGAGTTCGGCCACGATAGCCATTATTTGCGGTGTTGAGGGATTATATTTTGATCAGGTGCCCTATAGGCATCCTTTCACCAAAGATTTTAAAGATAAAATTGTTTTTGATGATTCCAAAAAATTATGCGTCATGGTTGAAAAGATTCTTGAAGGACGAGAGAGTCCCCGCAGGGCTATCCCCGAAAAACTTTTAAGAGGGTATGATGCGTATGATGATGATCGCGGGCTTGACATTTTCCGCGACGTTTTAACAGGAAAATTTCAGGAAACACCGCAAAGGGAAGCCGCTGATGCTATCGTCTAGAAAAAAGGTCGGCATTATCGTTCAGGCCAGGATGGCCTCAACCCGTCTGCCCAGAAAAATTATGAAGCATATTCTCGGCGAGCCGATGCTGGCGCATTGTATTAAGCGTCTGCAAAAAGTATCGTTTGCCACCGTTATCGTCATCGCCGCCCCGCGGGGAAAGGACAATAGCCCGATTATCGAATTGGCAGAAAAAATGGGGGTCAAAATATTTCAGGGAAGCGAAGAGGATGTGTTGTCCCGCTATTACGGTGCCGCGGCGAAATATCAGATCGATATTGTTGTGCGCGTGACCTCTGACTGTCCTTTGATCGACCCGGCCATTGTGGATAGAGTGATCGAACATTTTTTAAAAAATCAGCCCGTGGATTATGTCTCCAATACGATTGAACGAACTTTTCCCCGCGGGATGGATGTGGAGGTTTTTACATCCGCGTTTTTAAAAAAAGCCGACCGGGATGCGGACAAACCGTACCAGCGTGAACATGTCACGCCGTATATTTTAGAGAAGGGCCGCACACTCAACTACCGCCATAAAAAGGATTTATCGCCCTATCGGCTGACCGTGGATACAGCGGAAGATTTTGATTTGATTGTTAAGATTTATGAGTCGCTGTATCCAAAAAATAAATTGTTTGACCTTGAAACTATTACGCAATTTCTGGAAAAGAACCCGCATCTTCTTGGGATCAATAAACATATCGAACAGAAAACTCTCAAGGGATCATGAAGGCGCTTATTTTAACAGAAGGGGGAAAGAGAACCGGCTTTGGTCATTTGACGCGCTGTTTAGCGCTCGCGCAAGGCTTGAAAAACAGCCGCGAGGTGCGTCAGCCCCAAATACGTTTTATTGTCCAAGGTGATGCATCGGCGCGGGATTTTTTAAAAAAACAGGGTTTATCGCCGATTTTTTTGGATTGGATCCGCTGCTGGGAAGAGATTTCAGAATCGATTGAGGCCGCTGATTTTATTTTTATTGATTCTTATAAAGCTCCGGCGGATCTCTATTCATCTATTTCGCGGTTAAATCCGGGGGCGATTGTGACGGCGATTGATGATTATAAACGGATCGATTATGATGCGGATATTGTTATTAATCCCTCGGGTTACGGGGACCAGATCAATTACAAAAAAAATGTTTATGGCATCGGCCGGCCCCGGTATTTATTAGGGAGAGAGTATATTATTACCCGTCGAGAATTCTGGCTGGGGGAGCGCAAGGGCATTCACCGAGAAATCAAAAATGTGCTGGTGACATTAGGCGGGATGGATTATGGGGGGCTATTAACAAGAATCATCCGTTTTCTTTCCGCGCGGTATCCTTTGTTTCAACTTTACGTTGTCGCGGGCCGAGGCCAGGCAAAACGTAAAACTCGAAACCAGCCTGTTTGGCGGAAAAATTTAAAATTTTATTCTCAGCTTTCGGCCGCGGCGATGAGAAAAAAGATGACACAGGCAGATTTGTGCATCTCCGGCTGTGGTCAGACATTGAATGAATTGGCGCGCTGCGGAACACCGACGCTGGGGATATGTCTGGCGGATAATCAGCAGTTGAATGCGCAATATTTTCATAAACGCGGATTTATCGAATACCTCGGCCGGGCTCGACAGCGGCACATTTTTTTAAATTTGGGACGGGCTATTGAAAAAATGATCAGTCCTCTTTTCCGCAAGACAAAAAGCCGGCTGGGTCAAAAATTAGTGGACGGCCGCGGCGTGAAACGGATTATCGCAGCCTGCCGAGAGGCGCGTAAGGAAAAAATGATTTTCTTGCGGCCGGCGCGAAAGGCCGACTGCCGGGATATTTGGCTTTGGCGGAATCATCCCCGTGTCCGTCAACAGGCCTTTTTCTCTCGTCCTATTGCGTATGCCGATCATCGGAAATGGTTTCGCCGGATGAAGGATGATGCGCGCGTCCGGCTTTATATCGCTGAAAATTTTCGAAAGGAAAAAATCGGTCAGGCCCGCTTTGACAGGGACGGCCGCCGGTCCTCTTTGATCAGCGCGAATTTGAATCCTGAATTTTTCGGCCGGCGTTTGGGCAGCCGGCTGGTTCAGGAGGCGACGAGAGATTTTTTAAAAAAATACCCGGCCGTGAAGCACGTCCTGGCTGACATTAAGTTGAATAATGTCATCTCTCAAAAGGCCTTTGTTAAAGCGGGATATCAATATTTTCAAGACAGCCGGAAAAACGGCCAACTGATCATCACATATATTTTTCGCAGACACCATGGGCGCCATTAAAAAAAATCATTGCTTTATTATTGCGGAAATCTCCGCGAACCACGGCCACAATTTTGCTAAAACCGTCAAGCTCATTCAAGAGGCGAAGGCGGCCGGGGCCGACGCGGTCAAATTTCAATGTTATACCGCGGATACGCTGACCATCGATGTCCATAATAAATATTTCCAGATTAAACATCCTCAGTGGGGCGGTCAGACGCTGTATCAGCTTTACAAGCAGGCCTATACGCCCTGGTCGTGGTTTAAAAAATTAAAGAAAATAGCGGATGATTTGGGAATGATTTTCTTCGCGACCGCCTTTGATAAAACAGCGGTGGATTTTTTAGAGGAGTTGAATGTTCCCATTCATAAAATTGCCTCCTTTGAATTGATCGACACCCCTTTGATTGAATACGCGGCTAAAACCAAAAAACCCTTGATCATGTCGACGGGGATGGCCACCCAAAGCGAGATCCGCGAAGCGCTTCAGGCGGCCCGCCGGGGAGGCGCGAAGAAGATTACTTTATTAAAATGTGTGAGCAGTTATCCGGCCAATCCTCGAGACATGAATCTTAAAACAATTCCCGATATGCGGCGCGTGTTTCGATGTCCGATTGGTTTATCCGACCATACGTTAGGGATTGGTGTCGCGGTCGCTTCGGTGGCGCTGGGGGCCGAGGTGATCGAAAAGCATTTTACTTTGAGCCGGCGGGAAAAAACCCCGGACAGTTTCTTTTCTCTGGAGCCGCATGAGTTGAAGACTTTAGTGGACAATGTGAGAATCGTTGAGAAGGCGTTAGGCCGGCCGTATTACGGCCGGACCGCCGATGAAAAAAATAGCAAAGTTTTTCGACGGTCGTTGTTTGTGACAACGGATATTCAGCAAGAGGAGATCTTAACGGAGAAAAATATACGTTCCATCCGTCCGGCTTATGGACTCGCCCCCAAGTATCTGCCGAAGATTTTAGGAAAAAAGGCCAAGCAATTTTTGAAGAAGGGTACGCCCTTGGCTTGGCCCTTGGTGCGGATGGGATAGTTTCATAAAAATTTTTTACAGCATAGGAAAGTATAAAACTTTCCTAGCACCTTGTTACCTTAA
>CAYHTV010000020.1:0-24326 GCA_964359575.1 uncultured Planctomycetales bacterium | reverse complement strand
TTCTTATCAAGATGAGGGGCACTGGTACCGTTTACCACTGATAAATTTCTCCCAATATTATTTAGTTGCAACGGTACTAGACAACGAAGGGGGCATCTAAAGCCCCCCCGTTGTAGTTCTATGTCACTTGAACCTACGGCACCAAGATACCACCTGTCGACATCGTAAAAAGTGTCGTACCACTGGTGCCAACCGTCGATGGCCCAGCGATGAAAGTATAACCACCCGTAGTCAACGTACAGGTATAAACGAACCCGGCCGATGTCGTACCGCAGGGGGTGCTGTTGACATACGGTGGTGTCGCACCAGTCAACGCAGTAATGCTACTGGGATAATTACCGTTGTTCGAAGTAGCAAACGTCTCCGCTGCGGTTGAGTGTGATCTTAAAGTACCCTTGGCTAGAGCGTCATTGGCTGAAAGCTTTGCTCTGAGCAAGTTCGGAATGGCGATCGCAGCCAAAAGCGCGATAATCGCCACAACGATCATAATTTCAACAAGCGTAAAACCACGATTTCCTTTTTTCATCTTAATTCCTCCTTTCTCGATCATTATTCAGCCAATAAGCCAAATCTATTTTCCAGAAGATGTCGAATGAGTAAATATAATGCCATTTTTTCAATCGACTGATAAATAATTTGGAACCTATTAGCCTCGATCAAATTAAGTAATTTTTATTTTAACATCCTGCTTTTCATTGTCAAAATGTTTCCAATAAAAAAACCTATCCTTCATTCGAAGAATAGGCTCTATCACTTTTCACTTTGGCAACTGGCTACCCCCGCTCTTTCGCTTCTGAAGCCAACCTGCGAGGGCCCTATAGCTTTGTGTCCCATCCTTACGAATGGTTTACCTTTATCAAGTGGTTCTGGTAAACTCTAAATTGTCAATTAAAGCATATACTGCAACTTACCATCTGTCAAGGGGGTGCCCCACAAAAACCCATTTTAAGGAGTCAAAACGCCGCCCGTAGTTATGGTAAATATAGTGCTCCCTGATCTTCCTACGGTAGTTGGAGTTGCTGTAAAAGTATACCCTCCGGCCACCATCGCACAAGTATAGGTAAAACCCAATATTGCACTGCCACAGGGATCTGCCATTACGATATAGGGAGGTGCCGCGCCTGTTAAATCCGCCACAGTGGTAGGGTAATTGGCCGTATTGTTTGCGAAAGTCTCTGAGGCCACCGCCAGCGTTTTGAGAGTCGCTCTGGCCAAAGTATCATTTGCCAACATCTTTGAGCGCAACAAACCGGGCATCGCGATAGCCGCAAGCAATGCGATCACGGCAACAACAATCATTATCTCAACAAGAGTGAATCCGCGATCCGCTGCCTTCATACTCTCGCCTCCGTTCGTGTCATCCCCCTCGATTTAAGTGTGCAGCTAAATCCAATAACTGTCAAGGCACTTAAAACTATTTGCTTATTAACCGATCTTGTTTGACCATGAGGCTTAAAATTTCAGTTTGCAAATACTGATATTCTGCCTGCAAGATATTCAAATTTTCTTTCAATTGCCTCTTCTCCACCCGAAATTTTCTAGGACTCATACCGTTAACGGCAAATTTCTTTTTGACAGCCTGCAAAATATCTTCTTGTTCCTTAAAATGCGACTTCAGTTGGCTCATGCCAGCATCCAGTTGGGCAACATCTTCCGGAGTATAAGATTCTTGAGTCAACTTTACTTCAGCTTGAATGACTGATTCTAACTCTTTCTGCGCCATTGCCAATTGTTGGTTCAATCTTTCCCTTTTGAGCTCTAAACCTTTAATCTCTCTTTGAGCTCCAGCACGATCTTTGAACAAGACAGTTTCACCATCCGCCGCTTTCAATTTCTTTTGGCGTTGGGCAATCAACTGGTTATACCGTGCTAACTCGCTGCGCCGCAAACGCTGTATTTTTTCTTTTTCCAATTCCACGCTTTTTCTTAATTGCGGGATTTCCTTTTTTAAATCATCGTGCGTTTTCTGCGATAGTGCCAATTCTTCCTGCTTTTGGGATATTTGACTATTGAGCTGTGATAATCCTTCCGTTAAACTTGCCAGCTGTTGGTGCAATGCCTCAAGTGCTGCTTCATCCGTTTCGGTCTCCTTAATTCCTTGACGCTGCTGCCAAACTTCGGCAAGTAATTTTTGCTGATTTCTTAACCGTTGATTTTCCTTTTGTAATGCTTGCATCAACTCAATACATTCCCTCTTCTGTGCGGCAAATGGATCAATGAGATTAATCTGAAGCTGTGCTTGTTCGTCGATAATAGATAACAGCTGATCCCGGCGTGCCGCTAATTGCAGAAGATCAACGTTTAACTGATCTAACTGTTCTTTGTCCTGCGCTTCATTTCCCGAATTTAACGGAGGCAAGGCATGGTCCATCTGCTGCAGTTCTTGATTGCGCTCTGCCAATTCATTTTGCAACTTGCGGTTTTGCTCAAGAAAAAAATCTCTTTCGCGCCGCGGCTTCCCCAAGTTTGCCTGAATTCGGGACAATTCTTCTTCCCGTTGACGCAACCGACGACTTTTACTTTCATAAAGCTCATTCCTTTGAATCGCTTTTTCATCGCGCTGATCCAGCTGCGCTTTATCAGGAAGGGATAATCTTGCCTTTAGCTGCGATATTTCTCCCAACAATTGCTCCGCTTCCATCTGCAGGCCTTTTTGGCGGGCCTTTTTCTGCGAAATTTTTTCGTAGATTTCTGAATCTTTGGCATGCAGCTCTTCTACAGATTGTTCCAACTGAACAATCTCGGCTTTCATCTTTTCTGTTTCTATTTTCTCACTGGCCCAAATGTCCTTAAGAGAGCGATTCGTCTCCCGCAAATTTTCGATCCCTCCCGCAACTCTTTGCAATTCTTCCTTAAGCTGCGGAATTCTCGCGGTAAATCGGACCACCTTTTCCGATAATGAAAGGTTCGTCTCACGCAACTGTTGAACATGCGCTTTTAAATCCAGGAGACTGTCTTTTAAATAATCCTCATTTCCCTGCCAAAGGTTATCCCAATCCCGGATACGGCTGGCCGTGATTCCTAAACTCGAAAATGATGCTGATGCTTGGCCTTCCTGGTATTGATCAGCAAAAGAAAATACCGGCAAAACGCCGAGGGGGAAAAAAGCTATGACACATAAGAATATTTTACTCAAGGAATACTCCAGGTACGTTGTCTTACACAATTTGCGTGATTTGCAAGATCGGCAAGAACAAGGCAATAACGATAAAACCGACCACAATACCCAAAAAACCGATAATCAGCGGCTCAATAATGCTGGTCAGCCCAGCGACCGCCGCGTCAACTTGATCATCATAAAATTCGGCAATCTTCGTTAGCATTTTTTCCAGCTGTCCTGATTTCTCACCAACGGCAATCATACGCGTGACCATGGGAGGAAAAACAGTACTCTTCATCAAAGGAGCGGCAATACTTTCGCCTTCCCGCACATTACTCTTGACGTCCGCAATCACCAACTCAATAACTCTGTTGCCGATAGATTTTCCCACGATGTCCAATGACTCTAAAATAGGGACACCGCTTTGCACTAAGGTGGCGAGGGTCCGGCTGAAACGGCTGATGGCCACTTTTCTAAATAAATCTCCGAAGACGGGAAGTCTCAATTTGACTCGGTCAATGATCAAGGCTCCGCGATCAGTTTTGTACCAGCGCGCCAGCAAAAACACAATAACCCCGATTCCCGCCAAATAAAACGGCAATTGATGCTGCAAAGCTGAACTGATATTAATAAGCACCTGGGTGAGCGCTGGCAATTCGCGTCCGAACGACGCATAAATTGAGGCAAAAGTCGGGACAACCTTGACCATCAGCAATACGGTAATAGCACCCGCCATGGTCACAACCACCGCTGGATAAATCATGGCGGCTTGAACCTTTTGCTTGAGCTTTAAAGTCTTTTCCATATAACTGGCAATGCGATCCAAAATGGCGCTTAAGACCCCTCCGGATTCGCCGACCCGTACCATATTCGTAAAAAGCACGTCAAAAACATTAGGATGCTTCATGAAAGCGGCAGACAAACTGCTTCCTAATTGGATATCGTCATGCACATTTGTGATCACGGTCTTAAAATACGGCTGTGTCAATTGTTCCTGCAGGGCCTCCAAGGATTGCAGGATAGGAATCCCTGCTTCAATCATCGTCGCCAGCTGACGCGAAAAAATGACCAAATCTTCCTGCTTGACCTTTTTGGACTGAAAAGAAATCTTAAAACTGGACTCTTTAACTTCAGTCACCGAAATAATAGTGAGCTTGCGTTTGCGCAGCTCATCAATGACCACCGACTGGTTATCGGCGACCATTTTGCCTGCAACCGAATGGGCATCCAAATTTTTTGCGATGTATTTATAGGTTGGCATACATTTTCCTTTCCATTCTTATTACTTTATACCAATAAAAAAACGCATAAGCAATCGTTTGCGTAGAAATTTATTTATTACCTTTCTGGTAATACTTCGCGATCGCCGCATCGATTTCACTCAATGTCGCGATAAAGGGCACAATTTTGCATTTCGTCGTGTGCTCTAATTCTTTACGGGTTTTTTGGTCAAACGGGTCTACCATAACCACACTCAATATTCCGTCAATGCGATCAATGGGGATCAAATGGAATTTTTGTGCTGTGGCCTCCGGCACTAATTTAAGCACTTTTGGGTCAATGGCAAATTTCGTTATCGAAATATAGGGAATGCCGCACTGCAAGATTAACGCCACCACAATATCCCGCTCCTCCACAAATTTGAGGCTGATGAGGATTTGCCCAAGCAACTCGTCCTTTTCCTTCTGAATTTTTAAAGCTTTATCCAATTGGTCGGCACTCAGCAGTTTACGCTGCATGAGGACTTCGCCTAGCCGGGGTCGCTCGGTAGAGTTTGTATCGTTGACAGTCATCGTATTTCTCCTCAATTTATCGGTTAATCATTCGATGTGATACGCAGGACCTCTTCAACGGTGGTGAGACCGTCGGTAAATTTTCGCATGGCATCTTCCCAAAGCGTTACCATATGCTGTTTTTCAACGGCATATTTTTTGATTTCATCGGAAGAAAGCCCTTTGATAAGCATTCCCCGGACGGTATCATCCACCGCTAAAATTTCGGTTATCCCCATGCGCCCCAAATATCCCGTGTCGCGGCACATTTTGCAGCCTTTTCCCTGATAGAATTTTGCTTTGGACTTAAAATCGAATTTTAAATCCTTCAGCACGTGCGCTGGGATATCAGCCGGCTCCTTACAATGCGGACAAATTTTTCGGCAAAGACGCTGCGCTAAAACAAGCACTAAACTCGAAGCTACCAAAAATGGCTCCACTCCCATGTCCACCAAACGTGTCAGCGCCCCGGGGGCGTCATTCGTGTGCAAAGTCGAGAAAACCAATTGCCCGGTTAATGAGGCCTTGATGGCGATATCGGCGGTTTCGTTATCGCGGATCTCCCCTACCATGACGATGTCCGGACTTTGCCGCAAAATCGCTCTTAAGCCTGAGGCAAAGGTCAATCCAATTTCCGAGCGCGCCTGAATCTGGGTCAGGCCTTCAATCAAATATTCAACGGGATCTTCAACGGTAATAATATTTTTATCAACCGTATTTAATTCGCTAATGATTGAATACAGCGTGGTTGACTTTCCGCTTCCCGTCGGGCCGGTAACCAAAATCATGCCAAACGGTTTCTGAATCGCTTCTTTAATAATTTCGGCTGAATCCTTAAAAAATCCGAGCCCAGCCAACCCAATCGAAAGGCTTTTGCGATCCAGCACACGCATGACCACTTTTTGGCCAAAGGTCGTTGGTAAAAGCGACACGCGGAAATCCACTTCCTGGTTTCCTACCTTCATTTTAAAACGGCCGTCTTGCGGCACCCGCGTGGTGGTGATATCCAGCCGCGACATGATCTTGATACGGATGGTCACTGCGTTTTGATTCACTTTGGGAATATTCAAAAAATCCTGTAAAATCCCATCGACACGGTAACGCACGCGCAGATTATCATTCTGGGGTTCCAGATGAATATCGGAGGCGCGCTGTTTCAAGGCTTCTTGAATAACCAAGTTGACCATGCGGATGATAGGCGCCTGTTCCCCTTCATCAATCTTAACGTCTTCTTGCTGGAAGCCGGCCTGCTCGGAAATGATTTCAAAATCAGCGACATCAATGTCCTTGCTGACATCCTGGACCGAATGAGCGTTCCGCACGCCGTAAAACGCATCAATGGCCCTAAGGATGTCTGAATCTGTCCCCATCACCACATCGATATCACAACCCGTAATATTTTTAACATCATCCATTGCAAAAATATTTAAGGGATCGGATAAGGCGATGGTGATGGTTGTTTGCAGCTTGGAAATGGGGATAATATGGTATTGTCTTGCAATTCTTTCCGGGATAACGTCTTTAAGGTCCTTATTGATTTTGTATTTACTTAAATTGATAAATGGGATATGCAGCTCTTTAACCAACAAGACCATTAAATCTTTTTCATTGATCAAACCCTTCTCAACCATAGCCTGATCAAGGCTGATGCGCTTCTCCTTTTGAAAGGCAATGGCAAGATCCAAATCAATCTTAGAAATTTTTTTGGATGCCAATAAGGTACGAATAATGCGCTCTTTAAGGGTTCCAGTCATAGTTTTTTTTCTTCTTCTACAATTTCATCGGGCGCAGTAACCCTTAATACCTCTTCTAAAGTGGTTAAGCCTGCCAGCGCCTTCTTTAAGCCATCTTCGCGCATCGTGACCATGCCTTCTCTGCGCCCGGCTTCCTTAATTTTAAATTCTCCCACATGCGCCAAAATCAATTCTTTGACAGGAGGCGTGAGCACTAAAATCTCAGAAATACAGACACGCCCTTGATAGCCAGTTTGAAAACAGTTTTTGCATCCCTTAGCTCGATATAATTTCATTTCCTTTGCTTTCGTGATGCGGTTAAGCCCCACCCGTTCGGCAAGTTCCCTGGGCACAGCATAAACCTCCTGGCAACTCGCGCAAATTTTTCTCACCAGGCGCTGCCCCATAATCGCAATGACTGAAGAGCAGATCAAAAACGGCTCAATCCCCATATTCATCATGCGGATCACGGATCCGGCGGCGGTGGTCGTATGTAAAGAACTAAGAACCAAATGCCCGGTTAATGCCGCCTTGACCGCAATGTCAAGCGTCTCGGTATCGCGGATCTCACCGATGAGAATCACATCCGGGTCCTGCCGCAAAATCGACCGCAAAGCGGCCGAGAAGGTCAAACCAAAATTGGCCTGCACATTCACCTGGCTCATCCCCTTCATTTGATACTCCACGGGATCTTCCACGGTCACAAGATTAATTTCCGGCGAATCAATAAACTTTAAAATGGAATATAACGTTGTTGTCTTACCGCTTCCCGTTGGACCGCAGGATAAAATCATCCCATGCGGCCGATCGGCGCAATCCTGCATTTTTTTTAACGACTCCTCATCCAGGCCTAACTTGGCAATATCCAATGACGCAGAGGTTTTATCCAAAACGCGCAATACAACCTTTTCCCCAAAAGCCGTCGGCAAAACGCTGACCCGAAAATCCACTACCTTATCTCCGTCAAGAACCGTGCGGAAGCGCCCATCCTGCGGAAGGCGGTGCTCGGAAATATCCAGATTAGAAATAACTTTAATTCTCGACACCAATGGAAAAAGCAGCGCCTTCGACATACGATCGATCTCTCGAATGACTCCGTCCACGCGGTAGCGGATCCGCAACGTCTTTTCCATAGGCTCGATAAAAACGTCACTGGCTTTGGCGATAACAGCTTGTTTGACAATGGTATCCGCCAATTTGATAATCGGAGCTTCTTGAGTTAAATCCTCTATAGCGGATTTTTCTAATTCAGCGGTCGTGTCTTTGACCAGTTCCAGATCTTCGAATTCTTTGATATCTTTGATAATTTTCTCAAAAGTTTTATTGGCATCGTTTGTATCCACAGCGTAATAACGCTGAATCGCCTGAGAAATATCACTGGAGCGACTGATGATGGGATTGATATTAAGCCCCGTCAATGTCCCCACGTTATCGATAGCAAAAATATTTAAAGGATCCACCATCGCCAGGGTGAGCGCTTTTCCCATTTTGGAAATTGGCATAATCTGGTAGCGAACCGCTATTTCTTGAGGGATCAACTTGATAACTTCAGGGTCAATCTTAAGACGGGAAATATCAATGGGTGGGATACCCAGCCCTTCGCTTAAAAGCATGGCCAGGTCTTTTTCATTGATGAGGTTAAGCTTAACGAGAATTTTACTTAATTCACCGCCGGATCTTTTCTGCTCCGCGAGGGCCTGCTCGAGGTCGGGTTGGGTTATGATATTATCTCGCAGAAGTATTTGCTGCAAACGTTCTTTGAAGGAAAGCATGCGTGCGGGCTCTTACAAACTCAAATTATTTTTTTAAAATTGCTCAGCAGGTCTTTTGAAACCCATGCTGGTTATTTTAACTGATAATATTTATTAATGGATTCGCGGATATCACTGGCCGTACTCACAAATGTTTGCACCGCGCAGCCGGTAATCAATTCCACATCTTCCACAGCATGCACATTCAGAGGGTCCGCCATCGCTAACGACAAACTTTTTCCGATTTTATCAATTGGAAGAAGGCAAAACTGCCGGCAGACATTCTCCGGAACGGAGTTAATCACTTCGGGGTCAATTTCATAATTTATTAAAGGAAGGTAGGGAAAACCGTATTGGGCGGTCAAGGCCTGAGCAATATCCTCTTCCGTTGCGAATTTTAATTCAACAAGAATCTCTCCGAAGAGCCCCCCTTTTTCTTTTTGATAGGCGAGCCCCATGGAGAGCTGGTCTTTATCGATGACACCCCGCTCGACCAATAATTCTCCCAGGTGTTTATTCGTTGTTTTCTTAAAGGGTTTCATATTAAATTTTTAGTGGGCGATACGATTGCCGCCCTGCTGCATCGCTTCGGCGAGAAGCACGCCGCTCTTTAAAATCAATTCGTCGGCCGTCACCCCATCAATGGGGTTTTCGGTGATCGCCCCCGCGCAGGTCAGCCTCCGCCGCTCATCTTCTTCCTTGAAAAAACTTTGTTCGATTCTCTTGCGAATATCCTCCGCCACTTTTATGGATTCGCGCTTATTTTTACCCGGCATAATAACGGCAAATTCATGATCACCAAACCGTGCCGCTTTATCAGAGGGAGAAATGCTTTCCTTAAGAATACTGGCGACCTTTAATAAAATGCTTTCTGCCGCAATATGGCCAAAACACTTGTGGAACTCGTCAAACTGATCAACCATAAAGAGCACAAACGAGCACGGCTGCTGTGCATTTGAAGCGCGCTTGATTTCTTCCGTCAAACGTTTGCGGGTAAAAGCATTATTAAACAACCCTGTCAAATGATCCGTAACCTCTAATTTTTCAATCTCATGAATCAAAATATCATTGTTGATGGCAATGGCAATCTGCTTAGCGAGCAGCCCAAAAAATTCTCTCTCGGTCGAGGCGCAGATAAAATCAGGAAGCTCATTACCGGTTATGAGCAGCCCAAAAACATTGCCTTTTGAGGCAATCGGCGCAAGCACCGCATTACTAATGCCGAACAACTGCCTAAATTCTTCAATTTCTTCCGTCGCTTGAACATTTTGATCAAGCACAACGCTATTTTGTTTCAAGATAGCTTTGCCCACAAGCCCTTTTCCTAATTTAATAGGATTTTCCTTAACTCCCCGCTGCGTCAACTCTTCACTTTTATTGCCAATCAACAACTGGATTTTAAATTCCCCGCTTCCCCGGTCCTTAAGAATCAGACATCCTAAAGTCATATTTCCAAATTCAAGACACTTATCAGTAGCCGTTTTGAGGATCAATTGCAGCTCGGCGTTCTGCGCAATAAGGTTGCTCACTTCCACGAGGCTGGCCAAAATGACCACCCGCCGATTGATCTCACTATTAATACTTTCGGTTTGTTTGCTATATTTTTGCAGCTCATCAACGTTGTCCTTGATACGGCGGGTCATCTGGTTTAGCGCCATCCCTAACTCTCCGATCTCATCTTCGCGGGCCATCTCAATTTCGCGCTCCAGATTCCCATCGGCAATAAGTTTGGCCTCGTTGGTAATCCTAATGATCGGCTCGACAATCTGCATAATAATAAGGAATCCAATGACAATAATAAACAACGCGAGTACAATAGCAATATGCAGCCACATCTTTGGTCCAAACAGTGATGAGACTCCCGGGAATAAATATCCAAGAAAAACTAAAATGGCAATGCTGATAAGACCGAATGCGATCTGAATTTCCGTATTCAATTTCTTGGAGCTTAAAAATAGTTTCTTAAAATAAATTTTGGCCATTGCGCCCTCATTTCGTTATTTTGATTAATAATTTTACTATAGTTCGCTTAGGTTCACAATCATATTCGCATGATTATGCCTTTAAAATATCGTCCGCCGCCTAGCCAAATTCAACAAAAATCCAACCATAATAATAAACATGATAAAAGAAGTGCGGCCATAACTCACCAAAGGCAGAGTAATCCCCACCACCGGGCACAGCCCTGAGACCATACCGATATTGATGGTCACTTGCAAGGCCAAAATGCCGACAATGCCTACCGTCACCAATGTCCCAAAGGGATCTTTATTATGTTCGGCAATCTTAAAACCGCAGTTAATAATCGTAAAATAAGAAAAAATTAAAATCAGCGCCCCTAAAAGCCCCCACTCCTCGGCAATAACCGAAAAAATAAAATCCGTATGCCTTTCCGGCAGAAAATTCAATTGATTTTGTGTCCCTCCCAGCCACCCTTTACCAAAAAGTTGCCCCGAACCAATAGCGATTTTCGATTGGATAATGGTGTATCCAGCCCCTAAGGGATCGATATTAGGGTTTAAAAAAACTAATAACCGATCCTGTTGATACGGTTTTAAAATACGCCAGACAAACGGGGCCATGACCAAACATAACGCAAGAAATCCCGCGATCAGACGATAGCGCACTCCGCTGACAAATAACATAACAAGAAAAATACCAAAGATCAACACAGCCGTTCCCAAATCAGGCTGCTTAAAAATAAGCAGCATCGGCACCGCTGTCATCCCTAAGGGAATTAATAAATCGCGGGAAATAATTTGTGAGCCTTTCACGAAACGAAAGGAAAATGCCTCCTGATGCTGGCTGAAATAACGTCCCAATGCCAAAATAATAACCAGTTTCGTCAATTCAGATGGCTGAAAACTTACCCCCCCCACCTCAAGCCAGCGCCGGGCGCCTAACGCATGCCGTCCGCCAAAAAGAACCAGCAAAAGAAAAATCATATTGATACCATAAAGGATATAAGCCAGATCAAAGAATCTGCGATAATTCATCCGCTCCAAAAAAAATATAATCGCTATTCCCAACCCTGCCATAAATAGCTGATCATAAAAAACTCTATGCGAAACGCGGACATTTTGATACGAAGCGCTGTATAAAGTCATTAAGCCAAAGACAATGATAATAATGGTAAAAATCCAAATGGTTTTGACCAACTGGCGATTCACTAAATAATATCCTCTGCTTGCATTTTGATCAGTAAATGGCGGGCCATATCAACGGCATAATAACTCGAAACGCCGTGCTCCAAGAAAACACAGAAAGATAACCGCCGTTTGCTTGGTTTTTGCGAGGTCACATACCCTACAAACCACGCGTGGTGCTGTTTCTGTTCTCCGGATTGTGCCGTCCCCGTTTTTCCTGACGTGATGAGGCCGGGGATGTCCAAAATATTTGCTGTCCCACGCGGATCCACCACGGCACTGCGCAGCCCCTGCCTGACAATTTCAAATGTCGCATCGCTCACGGCAATTGTTTTGGGCGTAATATATTTTTGGTGATCGACTTCTTCAAAATTGATCGCCTTGATGACATGCGGTTGAACTTCTTGGCCGTTCTTGCTTACGGCGGTTACCATGCGCAGCAGTTGAATCGGTGTCACCAGCACATCGCCTTGCCCGATGGATAAATTGGCCGTATCACCTTTATACCAACTTTGGTGTGCCGTCAGACGGCGGTGAGTCTGGCTGGGAATCAACCCTGACTTTTCGAAAGGCAAATCCACCCGTGTCAATTGCCCCAATCCGAATAATTTAGCATATTTGGCGATAAGGTCTGATTCTAATTTTAATCCGACGTTAATAAAATAAACATTACACGAATGAGCTATTGCTTCCAAAAGATTTTGCGGTCCATGCGTGTGCGCGCATCGGATCTGCCGGCGGCCTAAATAAAAAGCGCCCTTGCAAACAAACGTGGATTGCGGGTTAATTTTTTCGGTCTCTAAAGCCCCCATAGCGATGGGAATTTTAAAAACTGACCCCGGTGGATACAGCCCCTTCACTGCCCGGTTCAAAATCGGAGACGACCGATCCGCAAAAAGCAAAAAGGTTTGTTTATTCCTTTTCGAATCAATAAATATATTAGGATCATAAGACGGGGAGCTTATCATTCCTAAAATTTCTCCCGTATCCATATCCATCACCAGGATGGCTCCAGTTTTCCCCTGCATGACATCAAAGGCAAATTGTTGAATACGGCTGTTGATCGTCAACTGGATGTCCTGCCCGCTCTGCGGCTCCTTGATACTCAAAATGCGAACCTGCTGCCCACGGCTGTTCACTTCCACCTGCAAACCGCCTTCAGCCCCTTTTAAATATTGGTCATAAGATTCTTCGACACCCGCATACCCCACTACGCTTAGTGCTGAATAACCGTAATCTCTCAATTTATGAATACGGAAACGGCTGATTTTGCTCACATACCCCAAAACATGGCTGCCGATTTCTCCCATCGGATAAAACCTCCGATAATTTTCCTGAACGACCAAACTGGGAAACCGGAACCGATTTTCTTCCAGAACAAATGCCTGTTCGCGGGTGACATCCTGCGCTATCACGACCGGCGCAAACGGCGCATAACGCCGTTGTTGAAACCGCTTGGCTAAAACAGCCTCATCCACTCCCAAAATTTTGCTAAGAAATAAAAATAACTCTTCCTTGTTTTTCATCTCCTGAGGAGTCACCATCACATCAAACGAAACACGGTTATCCGCTATCACAATACCGCTGCGATCCAAAATACGCCCTCTTTTTCCTTCGAGTGGCACGACCCGAATGCGGTTATTTGTGCTCAAGCGGTGGTAGTAAGGCCCGCGGATTACCTGCGTATAGACAAGATCGAGCACAATAATCGCAAAAAAAGTATTAATAATAATTTGCAAAATTTTGATACGCATCTTTTATGAGTGAAACTGCACGACCCAATTTTTTAAATGTTTCAGAAGATAAGAACACACCAGCATGGTCGTGATGACTTCTGGCAAAAGGATCGACCCAACCATCGGCCAAAAATTCACGGTGCTTAACGTCACGTGAACCATATACTGCACCATGACATTGATCACACATACCACAAAAATAATCCTCACCCTCGAGGAACGTGTGCCCAAATAATAAAAATAACGACGGATAAATGTCACCACGTATACCGAAACAATAAATGAAAAAATATTAAGCCCAAAAAAACTCGCGCTAAAGCTGTCTTTAAGAATCCCGCACGCAACAGCGGCCATGATGCCATAGCGGATCCCCCATGTCAAATTGAAGAAAGCTATCAAGATAATGGCTAAATTCGGCTTAAACCAGAAACCAAAAATATTATAAAGGAGAAACTCTCCAATCATGGCCAGAAACGACAACACGATGATGATAATAATTTTACGCATAGCGCATTCTTTTCACTATTTCTGTATGATTAAGACCTCTTCTATTTTTGAAAGGGCAACGGACGGCTGGACAATGTATTCCACCGCTGGCTGATTAGTCTCGGCGCGAATTCCAATAATCTTTCCAATGGGCAAACCTTCTGGAAAAGAAGTGCTCAGTTTTGAGGTAATGACCTCATCCCCGATTTGAATATTGGCCTCCGGTGAAGTATACCGCAGGCGGCATATCCCCTGCAAGGAACCAGAAACTAATCCGCTTTCCCGCGGGCTTTGAACCAAAGCCGCCAGACTAAACTGGGGATCGGTGAGCAGAATCACCCGGCTCATAGACAAACCAACCTCAGCCACACGTCCCACCACACCCGCCGCAGCGACCACCGGCATTCCAATGGATATCCCATCCTTTGTGCCGCGGTCTACAATCATAGAAGAATTCCAATTCGTCGGATCCCGGCCAATCACATTGGCCGGCACCGAAGAATAAAGCAGCTGGCGCTTAAATTGCAAAAGTTGTTCCAGGCGATTATTCTCCCGCACCACCTCCTCCAGCCCAATAAGACGGGTTTTTAAAAAATCGGCTTCCTTGCTAAGGCGGACATATTCGGCAAAGGTGCGATGATAATACAAAATCTTCTTCACCTCTTGAATGGGAAAAGAAAATATCTTAATCGGCAGGGAAACGATGTCAACGGCTTGAAATTTAATCGGACTAAATGCCGAGGCGCGCAGAAAGAGAAATAGAAAAGGAATGATAAGAACCGCTAGGTAAATCAATGACTTGAAATATCTTTTGGACACACGATTTCAAGGGCAATGGTAGCAGGGTTAGAAATCTAATTTCGTTGAAACGACCAATCGTCGTCGCAAACTGGCTGGCATATTTAATGTTTGGCCTGTTCCCAAAACCACGGCAGTCAAAGGATCATCGGCCACATGAACCGGAAGCCCGGTTTCTTCCGCGATGCGTTTATCCAAACCGCGCAATAATGACCCGCCGCCGGCCATAACAATACCGCGATCGATTAAATCAGCCGCCAATTCGGGCGGCGTATTTTCCAAAGTCATTTTGGCGCCATCCACAATCGATTGGATCGGCCCCTGCAAGGACTCACGGATCTCAATTGAAGTGACTGAAATAGTTTTGGGCAAACCCGAAATGAGATCACGCCCCCGCACATCCATGGTCAATTCTTCATCCAAAGGATACGCGGATCCCACGCGAATTTTAATATCCTCAGCCGTGCGCTCCCCAATCATAAGATTATAATTTTTTTTCATATAGTCAATAACTGCCACATCCATTTCATCACCGGCAATACGCAAAGACTTAGAATATACTAACCCTCCTAAAGAAATCACCGCAAAATCCGTTGTACCGCCCCCGATATCGATAATCATATTTCCCGCCGCTTCTTCCACCGGCAGGCCTACCCCAACGGCAGCCGCCTTGGGCTCTTCAATCAAATCCACACTGCGTGCCCCGGCCCGTTCGGCAGAATCCTTCACCGCGCGTTTTTCCACTGCGGTAATGCCGCAAGGGATGGCAATAACCATAGCCGGACGCACTAATACACGCCGCTTGTGAACTTTCTTGATAAAATATTTTAACATCGCTTCGGTGACTTCAAAATCGGAAATAACCCCGTCTTTCATCGGGCGGATCGCAATAATATTGCCGGGAGTACGACCTAACATTTTCTTAGCCTCATCCCCAACGGCAATCACCCGGTTGCTTTCTTTTTCAATCGCCACAACCGAAGGCTCGCAAAGCACAACCCCCTCGCCCTTGACGTAGACGAGCGTCGTGGCTGTTCCCAAGTCGATGCCGATATCATTGGAAAATAATCCAAGAACATAATTGATAAGCTTCTTACTGATTTTAATAATCCTGTGAAGCATCAAAACTCCTCAATCGGTTAAGATGTATTAAAAATTCATTATAATAACGCCGTGTACAAGTCATTGCGAGCGAAGCGAAGCAATCTTTAATAGAAAAAAGATTACTTCGTCGCCTTGCGGCTCCTCGTAATGACACAGATAATAAAAACTCGCACATGACGTTATAATAGTAAAATGAATAAGTTTATATTATATAAAAAGAAAATGGGTGTCAAACGCTATTTAGCTTTTTTTCACTTTTTTTCATTTTCCCGCCAATTTTTCTCAAATCACGCACAAAACGCGGATAGGATTTACGGATACATTCGATATCGTCAATAGTAGCGCCAATTTTTAGGCCTAAAATGCAAAAGGCCATGGCTAAACGGTGGTCATGGTGCGGGTCAAAATGAATATTTTTCTTGTAGGCTGGCTGGGGATCGATAGTGAGTTCGTTCTTTTTCTCCGCAATGCGAGCTCCTATCTTCAATAATTCTTTTCGCAAATCGCTGATACGGTCTGATTCTTTGGCGCGCGCGTGCTCAATATCGTACAGGCGGGTTTTTCCATCGGCAAACAAGGCCAGCACCGCCATAATCGGTAAAAGATCAGGGCAATTTTTCAAGGAAAAATCCCCTCCCTTTAACGCGAATGGCCCCTGCAATTTAATCGCCTGTTTTGTTTTGGTAAACTTCACCCCCATGTCCTGCAAAAACTTCAAGATAGCCCCATCCGCTTGAACAAAATGATCGTTGAGATTCCCAAAAAAAACAACGTTGGATTTTATCAACGCCGCGGCGGCCATTAAAAATCCCGTCAAGCCATAATCCGCGGGAATAGTAAAATTCTTTAATCCTTTAAACTGTTGATTCCCAAAAATTTTAAACTCGCGCGCGGAAAGGCGCTGCATTTGAATACCAGCCAATTTTAGTACCTGCTCGGTCATCGTCACATAATCCACGGAAACAATTTTCTCTCCCGTGATCACCAAATGCGTATCCTCCTTTAACTGCGGGCAAGTAATCAAAAACGCAGAAATAAACTGCGAGCTTAAACTTCCCTCAATCTCAAGTTTCCCTCCTTTTAATCCACCGCCTATAAGGCTGATGGGGACACTCTCGTTAGGATCCTGGCCTTCGATTGTAACTCCCATAGCACGTAAGGCTTGAATCAAATGAGTATTCGGTCTTCCAGCGAGCGTGCCTTCTCCCCGCACCAAAAAATATCCCGGCTGCCGCGCCAGCATTGGCAAAAGCAGACGCAAAACTGTCCCGGATTCTCCGACGTTCATGACGGACATCCGCGGCTGCTGCCCTTTAGTCTTAACATGCCAAACATTTCCTTTTTTATAATGAATTTTCGCGCCTAGGCACCGGGCAATAACCATCGCGGCTTTGGCATCGTCGCAATCCGAAGGATTGATCAAGATGGATTCACCGCCGCAGGAAGCGATTAAAAACGCGCGAATGGTATAGGATTTGGAGGATGGCAACTGTGCCTGCCCCTTTAAACTGCGGACAGGTTTAACGGTGAGAATCATTGTTTGGTAACAACCCGGTCATTTTTACTGACGGTTTTGCTGGATAAAGGCGGGATAAAATCAGCCGCGGACATATCGGGCTGCACACGGGTGAGCTTCACATCTCCCAGATAATTTTCATTATGGTAAATTGACATCACGCTGCCGGAGGCCACACCATCTTTTTCTCCCATATTAATAATCACAAAATCATTATCCGCGTCCACCGTCAGGACCTTTCCTTCTTTCGATGCCGCGGGGGCCACCACAATTTTTTCTAAATGAACCGGCGCCGTCATGCTCTCTGGCTGCGGCTGATCCAGCGACTGTTTCTCTGATTCAAGCTGCTTAATTTTTTCCTTTAACTGTTCACCAGCAGCCTCCAGGTCTTTGCTGCGGTTTACCTCCTGCGTCAGTTGGGTCTGCAGCTCATCGATTTTGCTCTGCGACTCGGCAAGTTTTTGATTGAGCTCCTGCCGCGCGTCTTCTTTGGCTTGGGTTTCGATGGCCAGCTGATCTTTAAGAGACTGATTTTCCTTTTTCATCTCCTCACGCAGGCCTTGCTCTAATTCCAAATCATCCAAAAGACTATTGATTTTATCATCCGCTTCTTTATTCTTCTGGGTCAGAAGATCGATTTGCTTTTTGGCTTCGGTCAATTCACTATCCAGCCTGGACTCACGGGCTTGGACTTCTTCCAGAAGCTCTTCTACCGCTTTACGCCGCTCTAATTCTTTCTGGAAAAAAAACATCGAGATAGCGGTTAATGACACTAAAAGAACTGCAAAAATCACTAAAAAAACAGTCAAAACTTTTCCGGATTTATTCATGAACAAGTCTCCTTAAAAATTACGTCGGTTGGGGTGTTGGCTTTTAGCGTACCATAAATATTATAAAAGAAAAATATTGCAAGTAAAGATTTCTCATAAAATTTTTCGCAAAGGTATTCGCGCGGCGGGCTCAACAGTCTTTTTTTCAAAAAAACTCCCGCGGCGGTTTAACCGAAAATTCCATATACTGTCCGCTGTACGGATGCACGAACCCTATACTCTGCGCGTGCAGTGCCAATCGGGGAAAAGAGTCCTTTTTGCCGTATTTTTCATCGCCTAAAATCGGATGGCCCAAATACGCCATATGCACACGCAGCTGATGCGTCCGGCCGGTCCGCGGAAATAACGCGACCAAAGATCGGTCTTTAAAACGCTGGCGCACTTTATAAAACGTGACCGCTTCTTTAGCCTCACCATCAAAGGAAATTTTCTTGCGATCATAGTAGCGGGGGTGCTTGCCCAAGGAGGCATCCACCACTCCTTCATCGAATTCCACTTCTCCCTCAACTAAAGCGAGGTATTGTTTTCTGATTTGATGCCTCTCGAACTGTTTGGCCAATTTGGTGTGGGCCTTATTATCTTTGGCTACCAGCATGATTCCCGAAGTCTCGCGGTCCAAGCGGTGCACAATGCCGGGGCGCATTCCCTCATTAACATCCGAAAGCATCTTGCAATGATACAACAGCGCGTTGACCAGTGTTCCGGAATTATTTTGCGCGTTCACCGGATGCACCAATAATCCTGCCGGTTTATTGATGAGTAAAATATTTTCATCTTCATAAACAATATCCAGCGGAATGTTTACCGGCGGGATATCTTCGGCATACACAGGGGCAGCGAGGTCAACCACAACTTCATCACCCGCCGTGACTTTATGATTCGCCTTAGCCTTTTTTTTATTGATGGTGACATTCCCCGCTTCAATCAAACGTTTAACGAAAGTGCGGGAAGGCGACTCAGGCAGGTTTTGGGTCAGATACACATCCAAACGGATCTGGCCATGTTCGGAATCAACTTTTAAGACGCGTGTTGGCATAAAGTGCCGCTAAAAAAACGGCGATACAAACTAATTGAAAAATACTTAAACCGAATAAGGCTATGGAATGGTCGGCACGGAAGAATTCAATAATAAAACGCTGCAGCGAGGCTAAAATCAAATACAAAATAAAAACCCGGCCGGAAATTTTATTCAACCGTTGATATTTCTTCAGCACAAAAAATATCAATAACAATCCCATCGCGTCATACAGCTGGGTGGGATGCAGATGCGCCTGATGCACCGGAAAATAAATTCCCCACGGCAGGACTTTTCCATAACAACAGCCGTTAAAAAAACATCCCACGCGGCCGATCGCCTGCCCCAAAGCAATATAGGGCGCTGCGATGTCCACAAAAGCGGCCGGGGGCAGCCTTTGTCTTTTCATATAAATGAGCGCGGCAGCCGTTCCCGCGATGAGGCTCCCCTGCCAGGCCAACCCTCCTTTTTGCACCATGATCACTTCCCAAGGACTATTCACAAAATAATCAAAATTCAACAGAATAAAAAACAACCGCGCTCCAACAATACCGCTTAAGACGATCCAAAAAACAAAATCAAAAATTTTTTCCGAAGAAATACCGAGCAAACGCGCATCACGGCTTAAAAAAAAAGTACAAACCATGACCGCAACAGCCATCATCACACCGTACGAATATACTGTGACCGGACCTATTTGACAGACAATGGGAAACATAAGATAAAGTCAAAAGTCAAAAAACAAAAAATCACTTGAACTTTTTGACTTTTGACTTTTGATTTTTAACTTTTGACTTTATTTGGTTGATAACCTCAAACATTTTATCGCGATGATGAACGCCCCAATGGTAATAGCGCTGTCGGCGATATTGAATACCGGCCAAACGCGCAGATCAATAAAATCAATCACATAGCCATACGCGATGCGGTCGATGAGATTTCCGATGGCCCCTCCAAGTATGAGAGAAAAGCCCACAATGTACAGCCTGCTGAGTTCTTTGTTATTGTGATAATAAAAAATATTAAAAACAAGAAGAACCACCGCGATGATGGGAATAATAATAAATACGATCCCATGATTTTTAAATAAGCCAAAGGCAATACCGGTATTATACACCAAAGTCATGTGCATCACATTGCGAACAATAGGGAGACTTTCTCCTAAGGACAGCAAGTCAGAAAAGAAGATTTTTGTGACGCGATCCGTCCAAACAATAACGACAACGGTAAAGAGGAAAAGAAAAATGTCGAATTGAGAGCGGCTAAGACCTCTCATACGATTGACAGGAAGAAAAGCTAACCCTTTCTTCCGCCTCCCTTTTCCAATTTTTCCTGGCATTTCAGGCAATATTCTGTATAGGGGATGGCCTTGAGGCGTGCCACAGGGATGGATTTTTTACAATCAGTGCAACGGCCGTAGGTTTTTTCTTGGATACGCTGGAGGGCATCCTTCAGGCGGCTGAGCAATTCGCGGTCATTCGAAGCAAGGCCGAGATTAAATTCGCGGTCATACATATCCGTGGCCACATCCGCCATATGCAGCGCATGGCTGGAAACATCGACTGAGGAATCCTTGGCAGAACCGGATTCTGTCACGGTCATATTTTTTATATCATGAAGAATATTTTCTCTCATTTTAAGAATCAGTTTACGATAGACTGCAAGCCGCTTCTTATCCATTTTCTTATCAGGCATGTATTTCTCCTTTGCTAATTTACTATGGGCCTTTGTACAACTAAAGAAAAAAATTTGGATTTATCATTGAGGAGACAAAGGCCAATATTGACTACCTCAATTCTTTTGGTTCTACAAAGGTCAATAAAGATCCACTCCTCACAATGTTACCCCAGCATCGCTTTCACAACCGCCGCGCACCGATCACACAAGCTGGGGTGATCGGAATATAACCCTAAGCTGCGGTAATTCCAGCACCGGCTGCATTTCTCGCCTTCTGCGCATTCAATCGCAACTTCCGTCTTAGAAAAATCCTCGCTCAACGCCCTCGCAATGGCCTCAACCTGAGTTATCTCAACTTGTGAAACGATAAAGATAGCCGGTAAATCCTTTTCAAAGTCTTTTAAATACTTAAAATCCCGATCGCTCGTGGTCTTAAAAATAATTTTGGCTTCCAGAGAACTGCCGATCTTGCCTTCCTGACGCTTATTTTCCAAAGCCTTCAAGACATGCAGCCGCAAAGCCAATAACAACTTAAATTTTTGATCAACCGCGGAATTTTTCCAGGAGTCAGGGATATCTAACCATTCTAAAAGATGCGCGCTGGCAGCCGTCTTCGCATTTTTATCTTTCGGCATAAAAGAAAAAATTTCCTCGGCGGTAAAAGTCAGAATCGGCGCTAAAACTCTCACCAAATAATTCAAAATATGATAAAGAACTGTCTGCGCCGAGCGTCTTTCCGGTGATTGAGCTGGTGAAGTATACAGCCGATCTTTTAGGATGTCAAGGTAAAAGCTGGACATGTCCTCGTTACAGAACCCATAAATAGCCCGGTAAACTTTATCAAATTCATAAGCGTTGTAGGCCTCCTGCACCGTCTGCAAAAGCGCTGCTAAACGCTGCAAAGCCCAGCGGTCAATGTCAAATATTTCATCATAAACGACTTGATGATACTCTGGATCAAACCCGTTTAGATTCCCTAAAAGATAGCGCGCCGTGTTGCGGATCTTGCGGTAGGAGTCGATCATCCGATCCAATATCTCTTTTGAAACGCGGACATCATCATTATAGTTACTGGCAGCGACCCATAACCTTAAAATATCCGCGCCGCTGGTTTTGATCACATCCTGCGGGGCAATGACGTTGCCTAAAGATTTTGACATCTTGCGGCCTTGGCCGTCAACGACAAATCCATGCGTGAGGACGCTTTTAAAAGGCGCCTTGCCGGCAAGCGCCACAGCGGGAATAATCGATGACTGAAACCAGCCGCGGTGCTGATCGGATCCTTCCAAATACATTTCAACGGGGATGTCTTTTTTTAGCATCGCTTTGACCACGGCCTGATGGCTGACCCCTGAATCAAACCAGACATCCAGAATATCGTAAGTTTTCTCAAAATCTCCCCCTTGGCAGCCGGGGCAGACAAATCCTTTAGGAAGAATATCTTTTATCTCTTTTGCAAACCAGGCATCGCTGCCTTCGTTTTTAGTAATTTCGGCGAAATGCTCAATAACCTCCACAAAAAGTTTATGCTCCCCATTGCAGCCGTGGCATACAAATGCCGGAATTGGCACGCCCCAATGCCGCTGCCGTGATAAACACCAATCCGGCCGCAGCGCCACCATGGCCGCGATCCGTTCTTGGCCGGCTTCGGGAATCCACTGCACATTATGCCTGATAATGTCCCGCAATTTGCCGCGCAGATTATTATGATCAATTTTCAAAAACCATTGCTTCGTCGCGCGAAAGATAATCGGCTTCTTACAGCGCCAGCAGTGCGGATAGGAGTGCGTGATATTTTCTAAATGAAATAGCTGGCCCCGGATTTTAAGACTTTCAATGATTCTTTCATTGGCTTTAAAAACATGCTGTCCGGCAAATTCGCCAGCCTCATCGGTAAAAATACCGCGATCATTCACCGGCATTAAGATGTCAAGGTTATGCGCCAACCCGGCTTGATAATCTTCCTGCCCGTGCCCGGGAGCCGTATGCACCAAGCCGGTCCCGTCTTCTTTCGTCACATAATCAACGGTGATCACCCGGCAGTTCACCATAACTCCAAACGGATGGGTATAAATCAAATCTCTTAAATCATCGCCTTTATATTCGCCGATCACTTTATAACCTGTCACGCCGGCTTTACCCAAAACTTTTTCCATTAAGGAACTTTCGACAATCAAAACTTCAGACCCAATATCAACAAGTTTATAATCATAATTATGGTGCAGCGCGACCGCGACGTTCGCCAAAAGCGTCCAAGGCGTTGTCGTCCAAATCAAAAGGTATAATTTTTTTCCTTTGGGCAGCGCATGAATCACCTCGGGATTATCCACGCGGAATTTCACATATACCGATGGAGACGTGTGATCTTCATACTCCACTTCTGCTTCGGCCAGCGCTGTCTCGCAATTGGCGCACCAGTTAACCGGCTTCAGCCCACGGTAAATATAGCCTTTCTTGGTTAATTCCGCGAAAGATTTCAAAATCCAATATTCGTATTCCGGCGAAAGCGTCAAATACGGACGCTCCCAATCACCAAAAACCCCGAGCCGTTTAAATTCCTCGCGTTGAATCCCAACGTATTTCATCGCATAATCATGAGCTTTCTTGCGAAAATCGACCGTATCGACTTCGGATTTATGTTTTTTCAATTCCTTAAAAAGCTTATGCTCGATGGGCAAGCCATGACAATCCCATCCTGGAACGTAAAGGCTGTCAAACCCCTGCATGGTTTTCATTTTGACGATGATGTCTTTGAGAATTTTATTGAGGGCATGGCCGATATGAATATTGCCGTTGGCGTATGGCGGGCCGTCGTGAAGCAGAAAAGATTCTTTGCCTTGAGACTTGGCGCGGATCGCTTGATAGAGCCCTTGCGCATGCCAATTTTTGAGCATGGCGGGTTCTTTTTCGGTGAGGCCCGCCTTCATCGAAAAATCCGTCTGCGGCAAATTGATCGTTTTTTGGTAGTCCATGAACAACGTTATTTTATATATTTCCAAATCAAAATTTCTAATTCTCGCTTTTTTTGCTCCGGGATAACTTTAGGATCGGTGATTAACGCGAATCGCAGGGCTCCCTGCGCGCTGAAATTTTTGAGTCTTCCAACTTCCGGGATGGCTAATTTTAAAATCCTTTTGGCATTTTCAATATTGCTATTCAGATTAGCGATAATCATTTCGAGGGTGACCGAATCGTGATCGGGGTGCCAGCAATCGTAATCGGTCACCGCGGCCAATGTCGCGTAAGAAATTTCCGCCTCCCGCGCCAGTTTAGCCTCAGCCATATTCGTCATACCGATAATGTCCATACCCCAGCCGCGATAAAGACGCGACTCCGCCTTCGTTGAGAATTGCGGCCCTTCCATATTGATGTATGTCCCGCCGTCATGCACCGTTACACCGGCCTTTTTTGCGGCAGCAACCAAAATTTTGCACAATTCCGGCGACACCGGATCGGCAAAGGCCACATGCGCGACAATCCCGCCCCCGAAAAACGTCGACTCGCGGGCATGGTTGGTACGATCGACAAATTGATCCGGCACCACAAAATCCATCGGCTTCAACTCTTCCTTTAAACTCCCGCAGGCCGAGACGGAAAGAATGGCATCCACCCCTAATTTTTTCATGCCAAAGATATTGGCGCGGTAGTTGATTTCCGTTGGC
>CAYHTV010000019.1:0-24939 GCA_964359575.1 uncultured Planctomycetales bacterium | reverse complement strand
TATGATCTTCCCGCCATACTGGCCCATATAAAGACGATAGAAGAATTAAAGGTAGTTAAAGAGCTCATCACCAGTTATCAAGAGAAATTCGGTCATCCTTACCGCTATGTTCGCGATGCTCTTCCCGTCTTACTGGCCAAGATAAAGACGATTGAAGAACTCAAAGAGTGGAATGATATCGTATTGGAACTCATCACCAGTTATCAAGAGAAATTCGGCGATCCTTCCCGCTATGTTGGCTATGATCTTCCCGCCATACTGGCCCATATAAAGACGATAGAAGAATTAAAGGTAATTAAAGATCTCATCACCAGTTATCAGGAGAAATTCGGCGATCCTTACTTCTATGTTCGCGATGTTCTTCCCGTCTTACTGGCCCATATAAAGACGATTGAAGAATTAAAGGTAGTTAAAGAGCTCATTATCCGCTATCAGAATGATACCGGCAATCCGAATGATTACATTCAATCCGTATTAACGGAGCTTATTCCCTTACTGAGGAACTTACAAATCCTGAAGGCAAGTCATTATGAGATATTCTTAGCAGTTAGGGATATTGTTAGACAGCAAGAGTCCAGCGGGTGGAATAAGTTTAAGGATGCGTTAAATGTTTTGGTGTTATTGATAAGATTCGGTGATTTTACAAACAGTCTGGCGTATTTAAAAGGGCAGGTGGAGCAGGTTATCCATAAGGAAAGGGCCAAAGGTTACAGAGTCATCGAAGTTACGGCCCAAGAGTTGGCTGTGCTGGATGCGATGTACAAAAGCGGGCAGAGGGAAGTATTAGTCGGTGTAGTGACGAGCGCCGGGATGCAGGAAAATATCAGGGCAGAATACCTGAAAAAACTATCCGGTGATGTGCTGGATAGTGGATTAGGAGAGTTGTATGACAATACTGAGGATAAGCAAACGTATTGGAATTATTTAACGCAAGTGTATGAGGATTTTTGTATCAAGCCGCCGGCGGTGTTGATGAAGTATCTGCTGGAAGGACAGCTGACGATAGAATCGTTTAGGGTAATGCGGCCGCGGGTGGAAGGCAAGACATTACCGGAACTGCTGGATTTGTTCGAATCAGAAGGACGGCAAGATAAATTGTTATTAACGTATTTTGTGTTTCAACAGCCTGAGTTGAATTATTCAACGGGGCTTACGTTTAAATCGTTTAAACGGGTGATTGAACATGCGCTGGCGTTTCGAAAAGGAGATGCCGTGAACCAAGCAGCCAAAGCCAGATTGCGGGTCTTACTGCAAAAGAATATTCCAACTTACGCGGCTGAGGTTATTAATGCCCTGGAAGAAGGGCGGGTGATCGTGCCTCAGGCGTCGGGGATGGTAGATAAGAACGGCCAATTCACCCCGCAGTCCGTGCGGGCGGATGTGGAGGAATCGACGGCGCTGCAGACCGCCCGAGCGAATTTTGCCGAAGAGTACAATAAACGGCTGATGCCGTTTATAACCGTCGGGTATCTGATTGCGTCGATCAAAGGGATTTTAAAGAATAATACAAATGCAGGGATTCAGCAGCGGTTGAGTGAAATTGTGGGATATATCCACGGTTTAGGCGATATCGAACGGGCGCGTAAAGAATTGAAAGATTTACACAGTCGTGCCCTCAAACTCCTTTCTAAATATCAATCCTTCGATGACGCCGCCCTCAACCAGGCGGTTGATAATGAAATTGATCGTTTTCTGGTACGCCTCACGCAAAAGAATCTATCCCAGATTTATGGATTACAGCAGATTATTACGAATCACAAATTGAAAGACGGGCAAGGTCAATATAAACCTTTAACCGCCCTGACAGAGTTTGATTTGGATAGGCTGTACCGAGACTATGAGAAGAAAGAAACATATCCCAAAGGGTATAAAAATATCACCAATTTCGGGGAATTTGTGGAGCGGGTGATGGTTCTTCTTTTGGAAAGTAACGAGCTTAAGCCTAAGCTGGAGGAAGGATTATCGGCTGAGGCACGGAAAACCATTCTTGGGGAAATGCTGGGACATTTTAAAGGTGTGGGGGATAATTTTGCGGCGGCTTTGGGGTTAAGAAGTGAAACAATCAAAGCCGAAATGATCTACGTGAGTTTGCTGGCGAAGCGGGACATTGTGCGGTTCATCCGATTCGCGGATGGCGCGCAGTGCTGTTTGAGTTCGAATAAAACAATGGAGACAGCGCAGGGGTATGAGCAGTACATGGGCGCGGCCTTAAATGACGAAGGACTGCAGGTCTTTTTGGTGCATACAGCCAGCCGGCCGGTGGGATTTATCTTATGGCATTTCGCGGATGATGGAGAAGAAGGGTTATCCGCCCCGAGTCTGCGGGTGTATTTGAAGGTGGAATACCAATCCGCGGTAACGGTCTCCAATATTTGGGGAGCGGTGGAGAAGGTTTTGCCGTGGGTGGGAGTTAAAATTATTGGTCAGTCCTCAGAGGCGTATAATTTATCGCAGAATCCGCCAGCGAGGTATCAGCACACACCCGCTGTCGCGCTCACTCGTTTACAGACGGTGAATGATATTGAAACCACGGTCGCGGATCTTACCCCGTATTCGGCGAATACCGCAAAGACGATGGACTTGTTTGTGCTGAAGCTGTCAGGTCTGCCCCGCGATTCTGCCGTGGGTTCTATGGTTCATTTTAACATTCTATTTGCTGGAAGCACTTTGGATACGTCGATGATGGATTTTATATATTGGGATGTGGCCATTTTGGTAGGGATATCTATATTAAGTATATTGTTGGAGGCATTGTTAATGAAAACTAGAAGAAAATCCAAAACCTCTCTATTAAGTATATTGTTGGAGGCATTGTTAATGAAAACTAGAAGAAAATCCAAAACCTCTCTACAAATTTCCTTTCTTAAATATAAAACAATTATTGAGAACTCGAAAAAAGAGAAGAGCATTAAGCGCGCCTTAAAGGGGTTGGCCAAGCTGATTGCAAAATATGAGGATTACACGAATAGTTTACCCTATCTTGAGGGAAAAGTCAGAAGTATAGCCAACAGACGGCCAGCAAAAGGGGAGGAATTTATCGATCTTTCTAATATTGATTCTGCGGTCTTGGACGCTATGGTTGAATCCGGTCAAATGGAAGTTTTGGTCGAGGTTTTAATGAAACCGATAATCCGGTTGCCTGTCAGAGTTAATCTTCTGGAAATACTATCGGGGAGCGTTTTAGATATAGAACTTTATAGATTCTACAAGCGGTGGGCCCGCACAGATGATCAGCAGAAGGAATTTTTTGACTTATTAACAGAAGTTTATACGATCTTTAAAATTAAACCCCCAGCCATTTTGATGGAGAAAGTATTAACCAATAAAATTACTCTGGATCACGTTAAATCCTTAAAGACACAGATAGAAGGTAAAACGTTACCTCAATTATTAGAATTTTTCCATAAGGATCAAAGCGACGAAGGTTTAATGACATACTTTATGCTATATCAGGGACAGTTTAAATATTCCTTTGGCCTCCGATTTGCCCTCTTTAAGAAAATTGTTTTCAAGGCATTCAGATTTTTATTCTCAGGTCATGAAAGATTTACAATCAATCCCAACGCTAAAGATAAATTAAGGGGATTGTTCAGGAAAAATATTCCGCGGCATGCAGAAGAAATCATTGAAGCTATGGATGAAGGTCGAGTTATTGTTCCCAAGGCTTCCGGATTGGTTGACGACAATGGAAATTTTGTTCCACAGCCTTTAAGAGTTGACGTTGGGGAGACAGCCGATTTAGACAACCTAAGAGAAAATTTCGCGGCCGAATATAACAAACGTTTTATTCCTTTTATTCTGATCTTGTATTTGGCTGCCACGATCAAGGGCATTTTAAGTAAATTTAGTAATGAGGCTGTTCAGATCAATCTAGACAATATTCTTAAATCCATCCAAAGTTTAGGGGATTTGGATAAGGCCTTTAAACAATTAAAAGACCTTCACGCTCAGACCCTTCGACTCCTTCCTAAATTTACCGCCACGCCAGAGCAGGATTTGCCAGTCGCTGTTCAAGAGGAAATAAACGGATTCCTAACTCGCCTTACAAAAAGATTATTCGCTCAAAATTACGCCCTTCAAGCCGTTCTTGCTAAACGAAAACAGAAATTAGGAGACGCCGCCATTTTAGATTCCTTGATGCCGTATGATTTAGATACAATTTTTAGAAGTTATGAAAATAAGACCGAGTATCCAAAGAATTATCAGGGGGTTAAGAGTTTTGCTGAATTTATTGACCGCACATGGCAACTGATTCTTGAATCTAACAATGTCAAAGATCTTTTGGATCAAGGTTTGAGTGCTGAGATTCAAGGGGTTATTTTAAGAGAAATGAAAGGGCACTTCCAAGTCATCGCAGAAGGGTTTGAAAAACATGACAATCAAGAAACAAAATCGGAAGTTATTTATGTCAGTCTTTTAGCCAAAAAAGATATGATTCCGTTTGTCCGTTTTGCCGACGGCGCCCAATGCTGCCTGACCTCTAACCAATCCATGGAAGTGGCCGGAGGCTATACAGAGTACATGTCCGCGGTTTTATTGGATGAAGGCACGCAAGTCTTTCTGATCCATGGAGAGACGCGGCCTGTCGGTTTTATCTTATGGCATTTTGCTTACGATTCTACGGATGATCTTTGGGCTATCAGCTTAAGACTTTATTTGAAACAAGAGTATCACTCTAAAAAAGTTGTGCAGAATATTTGGTCAAAAGTTGAATATATTCTTCCATGGCTGGGAGTAAAAACTTTAGGACAATCCGATGAAGCTTATGGTTTGGCTCAGCACCCGCCAGCGGGCTATAAGAAGGGAGGGTATAAACTTAAACGTATTCAGACTGTGAAGGGTCAATCAACGGTATTGGATTTATATCCTTTCCGCGGTAATGTTTCTGCGACAGCCACTCTTCATGTTAAAGATTTACAGCCGAGACCACAGGCCGCGAGCGGTTTCCAGATCCCGGATGAGCATTCATCTCGCATTAGTGAAGCTCTTAAAGCCGGTCTGGTGATCAAGCGGGAAGATGCCACATCTTATCAGGCACAAATTTTAGACCGCTTGGCCGGAAAATTAGAGAAGAACTCGCCGCTGGCGAAATTTATCAGAGAAGCCAAAGTGAAATTGGTTGTTATCCGGCCAAATCAAAAAGGATTATTTAAGCATGGTTTGAATGTGGATTTAAGCGGGACCGGGTTTGACGCGCCCGGACGGGACGTGTACGCGACCTTCACGATGGAAAAAGATGGCGATATCAAAATTTATATCAGCGAATATACATCGCACGCGCCGGAGGTGGTTATCATGGAACTGATCGCTCACGAACTATACGAGGTTTATGTCAAATCAGGCGCCGAAAGAGATATTAATTTCGAATTATTGATTAATCAAGAGATTGAAAAAGCCAAGGCATGGGAGGCGACGCTCGACGCCGCGGAGCGCGAAGATTTGGGCTTGATGAGCGATAATGCGAAAAATCCGCACGCGCGCGCCCGGGCCTTCGCGAGACTCGCTGGCGAGCCGTCTCAGAAAGGAAAAGGCACGCGTTACACCGACTTTCTGCGCGCCAGCCGGCGCAAGGCGCTAGCGCTTTCGAGCGCGGCCCCGCGGTTCGATCTGCCGCTCAGCAGCGTTATGCCGATGGAGAGGGCCATGGAATTGATGGCGTATGTGGAAGAGAACAAAAAAGATCCGCTGGAATTCCTGCGGGAAATATTACAAGAGAAAGATTTTATCATTTGGAATTACGCGACATTCAGCCAGCCGGTCTTTGCTAATATGAAACGGTTATTGGCGGCTCTCCTTTTAAGAGACGATATCCAAGTGGTGGGGATCCCGGTGGGGGTTGAAAATCAAGGCGGTCTGGATACCTATTTGGCGAGCGGCGAGGCAGTGGCTGATTTTAAAGCCATGATAGCTAAGCAGATGTTTCCTGGGATGCCGGAAGAATTTCAACAGGTGGAGTTGGTGCTGGAAATTTTTCAGGCCATCTATCTGTACAACCAGACGCGCAGTGACGCGCCGGTTCAATTGACAGCCATACCGTCTTTGACTGCGATCCATACTGAAACCGAAGAGGCCATCCAAGCTGTTAAAAAGACAGTACCGGAAGGCAAAAAGGCGATATTCTTTAAATATTACATATCGATCGCGCGAAAGGACGAGGTGGCGGATGACCGCACGTATCTGTTGGCGCACATCGACCGTGACATTGGATTTATTGGGAATAAGATTAACGGTTTGGCCTACGCGCTTAATTATTTGATCCAAAGCCGCAGCGGTGATTTTGTTTTAGCTCTTGATGAAAGGACGCCGTTTAAAGATGAAGAAATTCAGCCGTTCTCCGAAGCGGGTTATGTAGAAGAGGCGATACAAGCTTTGCAAGCTACAGGAACTATTGTGTCTGAAGAAATGAAGCGGGGAATTCAGAATACCTTCTTAAATTGGCAGCAGGAAGCCGCGTTATTCAATTATTTTCAGGTTTATGATGCTGTTTTGATCAGTCTGCCGGGCGATAATGGGCGGGGGGATGTGGAACAGAAAACCCAACCCCCAGCAGCACCGGAGGAAGAGAGGGAAAGGCAGGAAGTAGCGGTTAATGGTGCTGGTGGCGCTGGCGGTGGTCAATATAAGAGTTCCTCCCCCATGAAGGGGGCTTCCGCCTTGGTTGGAAGGTGGGGGTGGACAAAAGACGCAAATGCTGTTTTTTATCACCCTCCCCTAACCCCTCCCATCGAGGGAGGGGAAAAATTGCGTCGAATTCACATTGTATTAACGTCAGTTCGATATAACGGCTTTTCATCCTTGTGGACTGAGTCAAATGAATCTAGGCATCCTCTCCCCAGCCAGGCTGAGGAGAGGACGTCCGAAGGACGGGTGAGGGGAATTAAGAGGTTACCTTATCAATTTTTATTGTCTCCTCACCCCTACCTGCCGGCAGGCAGGCTTACCCTCTCCCCCAAAAAATTGGGGAGAGGGTTTGAATGGGAAAAACTATCTCGAATGTACGCTATATTAGGACTCAACCTCGGCGCGGGCGCGCCGGAGAGGATGGGCGGCTCCAGCCTAGGATGGATTTTGGCGATCGGGGTATTTTTAGGATTTGTTTATTGGGCCGCTGTTTTTAATGTGGCGTCCCGCCGAAAAATTTCGACAGCTCACGCGCAGAGGTCATCCTCAATAACTCAAGATCAACTCCTGGCGGCTTTAAAGCGCAATCTGGGACATGCCGCCCTGACCGCTTCAGAATTACGCACCGATTCTAGGACCATTAATCATCTTCGTCATCAAGCAGGTGGGCGGGAAAGCAATACCATCCTACACATCGGAGGTGTAGGATGGTTAGGATGGGTGATTGCGCGTGATGATTCTATAAAAAAGAAAAGCGGCACTCCGCTGGCCGCGCCGCTGGCCATGGCCAACGGAAAATTGTTGATTCACATCGGAGTGCTGGACTGGATTGTGGCGCGGCGCAGGGATCAGTACAGAAATTCCGGCAGCGCGGGTGTGATAAACTATAAAATGGATCTCGAAGCGGTTAAACAGCATAAATCGTTTGAAATTCCCATTGCTGTTTCTTCCACAGCGCATTTGCCGTCGGTGATAGGAGTGGCCTTTGCCGCGGCCGCGTATTTTCTGGCCCGCGATCAAGCGCAACCGGACGGGATCAACGGATACGCTGCCGCGGTTATCGAATTCCTCAACCAGCCGCTGGTGGGACTGGGGCTAGTCTTAACCGCGGCGGCATTTATTTGGGGAATTTATTTAGAACGCAAAGAGCGTAAGGATACCGAGGATTTCCAGCGCAGCGTGCGCGCCTACGGCCGCTGGGCGATTTTCCTGCCTGCCGCGGGAATTGTGACCGAGACGTTGTGGCTGACTTTCGCGTTTCCAGCCATCATTGCGATTATTCTCGCCGTGGATAAGTTAAATAAAAGGTTTGAGTCTTGGCTTTCCTCCAGGCTGTCTTTGAGCCCGGAAGAATCTTGGCCCGGGGAATTTTTAGAAAGCAATAACGAGCGAGCCGGTTCTTGGCTATCGAAACTCGCCTTGGCGCCGGTTGGGATGCTTGGGTCTTCGTCAGAATTGGGCGAGGGATGGTTGACGCTGCTGGTTGGGTTGGTGATGTTGGCTGTTGTGATCAGTGTGGGGTTATGGTTGCAAAGAAGTTTCGTTAGGCCAGGCTTGGATTCGGCTCTTTCGGATAGAAAAGTGTTAATGTACAACGAAGGTAATGACTCGAGAGGCGTCACTAAAAGTAATGTCAAACCGATCAAAAATGTCTTTGCGTCCCATGAGATTGAACCCGATTCCCAATCGATCGGAGAAACCAATAGTCGAGTGAAACTGGACGGATCCGATTTTAATGGGAATATGATGATAGTAGACAGGCATATAGCTGCCGTCGCCGACAATCACGAAAGCAGGCTTAACAGATTGGTAGTCAATGCCCAACCCAATAGCCTCGCGGGAAGAAAGAATAGTACAAAAGGCGCCAGAGTCGACATAGGCTTCGATGATAAGGTTCCCTTTGGGCCCGTGGGCTTCAAAAGTAATGATGGGCGAATAGGTGCCACGGTAAGATTTGTAAGGAAAAACTATTTTGGTCATATTTTAAGAATAGAAAGGAAATCTTCTGGTTTTGGGATCGGCATACAGGTAGGGGTGAAGCCTTTGTATTTGCGACGAGCTTCTTCAAAAAGTTTAGCCGCATCTAGGCCGATAAAAGGTTCTCCATTTACTACAACCAAATATTCGCCGCCATGTTCGTTGACCAATTCCTCAAAGTGGTCAGCGATCCATTTATCATCGTTGGCAACTTTCTTGACTCTATTAATTTTTGCTTTGCGTTTCATCTCTGAAACCTCCTTTATTAATAAATATACTATACAAGAATTAAATGGTAAAGGGAATTTTGGGTTTAGAACTTATCCTCAAATTGAGCGAGAGAGAGATACGAGTAGTCGCCGTGATTCGCGGCTACATAAATTCGTCCTTGCGCCGGTTGGGATGCTTGGGTCTCCGTCAGAATTGGGCGCGGAATGGGTTTTTGCTATGCTGGTATTTTTATGGTTTGTTTCTTGGGTAGTTTCTTTAAATATGGCGTCCCGCCGAAAAATTTCGACAGCTCACGCGCAGAGGTCATCCTCAATAACTCAAGATCAACTCCTGGCGGCTTTAAAGCGCAATCTGGGATATGCCGCCCTGACCGCTTCAGAATTACGCACCGATTCTAGGACCGTTAATCATCTTCGTCGTCAAGCAGGTGTTACACTGTCAAAATTGCTCAAGGAAATAACGTGGGAAGATTTAAGAATAGACCGCGCGAATTTTGAGAAAAGGATGTGGAAAAATAAGGGTCTTTTAAAGGCCGTGTTTGCTAGTTACAATCGCTGGGGGAAAAACAATAGCAATCTTTGTAACCGGTTCGCGCAGGTCATTAGGCGGATGGGAATTGTGCTTGAAGATTATCGCGCGATTGATCCGGATAATATTCCCTTATCATTCATACAAAGGCTCCTGAAATCTTCGGACAGGCTGAGCCAGCAAGATCAGGCCGCGTTACTGCGCCGTTATCGAAAAGATAGAACAGATGTTGTCGCTAAAAACAAACTGCTTCGCGAAGGACTGCATCAGATTATCGCGGACCTACCGGTTAAGAAAGACCAAGAATTTGATGATTGGTGGTCAAAAAATATAAAATCAATCGGAGAACGATATAAAAGATTACAGCAGTTTGTGGAAAATAACCGACTGGTTCGGCTTAATGGAAAAAGTCTTTTAGAAGCCGCGGAGACGACGCAGGCCGATCCGAGAGTTTCTAAAGACGCGCCGGAAGATCAATCCGGGCAAGACACAACGCCAAAAATGGCGGGGGCAAAACCGACTAAGCATAAAGTCCCCGCGGAACAAGTTTTAAACTTAGAGCAGCAGTATCAGCTATTAGAAGAGTATCGGCGGAATTCGGATGATAAACAACTTAAGCGGAGATTGTTGGCAACAGGAGAAATGCTGCTGGTGGATTTTATCAATCGGGTTTTTCAGGATGATTTTGCGGCGTTAATAAAGATGGGCTTTCAGCAGGACGCTGTTAAGAGGGAAGTTAAAAAATATTTAAAGGTTGGGGGAAAAATCATGGAGGATTATATTGACCATGGCGCGCTTTTGGATATGCGGGGCAGAAGTATTTTAGAGGCGGCGGGGATTACTAAAGCGACATTGATTTGGTCCACTCCTGCCGGGTCAAATTTTACCGCTCGAGGCGGCCGTGGCGGACAGGATAAAAGATCCGATGGCGGATACAACAATTTCACATCTGAACAAACGGATCAACAGATGCGGGCGTATCATGAGAGCGGGGTATCAAAGATTCCATTAACTCAGGACGAAGCTCTCATTGGTTTAGAACTGGCTCTGGGACATCGGTCGAGATTCACGAAGGCTCAGTCCCCGCGCTCACCGCCGGAAGACCATGTTGAAAGCAGTTTTTCCAGCAGTGTCTCTGCAAAGCCGTCTTTGCGCGTCATTGAATCAGACCGCGAAACCTTTGGGGCAACGTATTACGAACACACTACCGCTTTTGCCGAAGCCAATACTATCTATTTTGAACGTCCCTTCTTCGATCGAATCCTGCTTTCAAAACAATCCGTATTAAAATTAGCCAGCGTGATCATCCATGAATTGAACGGCAAATCCCACGCTGAAGATGTCTTGGCTCAAAAATATTTCTTGGTACATTTTGCTTTGCTGAAGTTAACAGCATCAGATGCCACGGGCTCTGCCCGTGGATTGATACAGTACTTGCCCGTGGTCATGCCACGGGCAAGTGGCGACCCGAAGGGTCGTCCCTTGACAAACCAAAAATTGAAAGCGCAAATCGCTGATTTACTGATTGAGCTTGGTCCTCTCCTGCCAACATCAGTGCCGCTGTCATTTGATCTTACGAATTTAGTAGGAAGGACGAAAACCGAGCGGTTAAGCCTGCCAGAAATTCTGACGGCGCTGATTGAAGCAAAATTAATTATAAGAAAGGCTGCCCTAAAAGCCCAAGTAAGCATTGAGACTTTCCGTCTGGCTTTGCTGCGGCACGGATTATTGGAAGAACATTTTAATTCCACATCACCAACAAGAGAATTGGGTCATGGAGAGGCGGCTGTTAAAAGACGAAAGCAAAGGATGAAGATAATCCAAATACCTGCTGAGGCGTCCGAGACAAAAGCCGATGCAGCGATTGTATCTCCAAGAAAACCCGGCACGAGAATTCCAAAACATACGGATGAAGAAATTTTAGCGGTCCTAAAAGCGACAGGCAATGATAAGCGTCAAGCAGCCAAAAGATTAAAGATAAGCTTAGCTACTATTTATAACAGATTAGGACAGATACGCTTAAAAATGGCAAAACTTTCCGGCTCACCCGTTCACCTCACCGCCGCGCAATTGTTTAAAGACACGCATCCGTTTTTGAATGCCATTCTGCGCGGGATTCTAGCTGCATTTTGGGTGACGCCGGCGCATGAGGTGGGACATTACATGGGAGCGAAGATGCGCGGGCAAAAGCCAAGGATCACCGTTTTTGGGATTCTCTTCCGTGGAGAAATTGAAAACATCGGCCCGGCCCCCAGGGCATTTTTGGTATTACCTTATGCTGCTTCCCGCAGGGTTTATGACCGGCCTGAACCTCTGCTTTGGGGGATTCGGGCCAATTTGTTTGTTGTGCCTTTTGTGATGCTCATCTTTGGCATCCCGGTTGGGTTTGCATCCCTGCTTTCTTCTTACTTGACCGCCGCTTTGATTATTCATTGGCTCGCCGCTCTTTTGGAGATGTATCATCCGCAAGGCGATTTGGCAAAATACAGCCAATACAATCTTGCCCCGCGGGATGAGGGACAATTATTTTTGGTGATTTTTATCGTGGCGCTTTGGGTTCTGCCTTGGTATTTCGCGCTCACACTCATCGGAGTTATCGTGCTCGGGCTCATGATGATGGAAGTTCTCCAGCCGTATTTACGCTATTGGCGCATTAATAATTATCAGCCTATTCAGCGCTTGTGGTCCGGCGCGGCGGCGGCCGTGGTTGTCATGATAGGGATTAATTTCCTGTATGGAAATTTATTAGCGGGAATTTTAAATTTGGCATTTTGGTTGTCGCTGGAATTTGGCAGAAAACTTTTAGTCCGCGTTTACGCCAAACCGCAGAAGGAATATCACACAGGTGAGCAGAAATTTTGGCATGACTTCTCTAGAGATTTCGCGGCGTTTTGGATAGTTGTCGGCTGGATGCAGTTTAAATGGTTTAATGCGCCGTTTGGGAATAACTGGCTTATCTTTTCTCTGTATGCGGCATTCGGTCTTGGGTTTTTCTTTTTGGAACACAAGATTATTGCGGGCGCCGATGAGGGGGATCAAAGGATGTCAAAAACGACGGGTAGAATACTACCAAAATGGAAAAGAGCGGCCGCCAGCACAGAATCATCTTTAACGCTAGAAAATATCCAAGATCTGCTTACTCGCCTGCGCGCCGGAGAGTACGGTCGAGCTAACGGCATAGACCAGCTCGAGCAATGGCTGGTCTATGATTCCATTCAAGCCCCGGCTGAGGCCGTGGAATTGTTGATGCAATATTTAGATGAGGCAGATGATCCAGCCGCTGGTATCCCCGCCTTAATCAAAAAGATCGATCAAAATCACTCTGATATCGTCAAGCTGACAGCGCTGTTGGTTGCCGTAAAACTTTTTGGTGCTCAAGAGAACCGCAAAGGCGATAAATTGATTAAGGACTTAATCGAGTTATCGCCTGGTTTTGACACTTTGCTTTTGGTAGATCAGCTGACTAAATTACAGATAAATACTTTGGCAGTTAAGCTAGCTTCTTCTTATATACAGGGTGCCAAGAGCGATCTCATTAAAATGTTTTATGGCATTTCTCCTCGAAAGGGAGAAGATTTAACGGCCGAAGAGACAAAGACCATGCAGGCAGAAGTCATTAAATTGTGGATGGTGGCGCATGAATTTATGTTATTGATGAAAAATGATCAGACAGCTCAAAATATCGCTAACGCGCTTAGGCCAAAAAGTAATGAAGCAATCAAGGTAGAAATCCGTATTGGGCGTGTAACAATTTGTTTTAATGAATGGCGGAATCAATTTTTAGCGGCGTGGGATCATAAAAAAGCGGGCGGCAAGAGCGGTGCTCCCGGCAAGCCGGTCGCCGATTCCCCCAGGGACGCCGAGGCGGATCATAAAAAACGCAATTCCGGTGCCGGAGATTCTTTGGGATTTTTGGCGGTGCCGTTCGGCTGGGCCGTTCCTCCCGGTGGTGAAACTGGATTTGATTACGCGTCAATTCTGGCCGCGGCGGTTCTGTTGATTTTAGCCGCAATGTTAACGAGGATTTCTTTCACAATAAAAGAAGACCCCCGCCCGCCGCTGCCGGCGGATGCTTCGATAGATGACCTGCGGTCATTCGTGGATAAAGAACAATCCCATTTGATTAATGCCGCGATAGCGACATTAAAAAGGCATGGTTACACGACCATAGCAGATTTACGGGACGCTACCGAAGAGAAATTGCGGCTCATCGGCGGGGAATTTGGCAGGAGCGGGGTCGATTTATTAATTGCGGTATTGCGGGAACCCTTGGGGCTGCGCCGTTCCGCGGCTGTCTTGACCGGAAGCGATTCCATAGAGAGATTGACCCCGTATTTGTATCGTTTTTGCCCGGATGGGAAAAAATTAATTTTAAGATTAAAGCGGGCAAAGGTGAAGACAATCGGGAAACTCCTTACATTAAGCGATCAGGAAATTACCGATATCAAAGGTGTTGGGCAGCTATGGCTCAATGTCCTCCTGATAACTTTGCAGGACTTAGGATTAACACGTCTTAAAGAAGCGACTGTCGATCCATCGATAGAAACACTGGAGTGCCTCACGAAGGATGAACGCGCAAGGTTAAAAATGGCCGGTTATGCCACACGGCGAGATCTGGCGGAAACAACATGGATGGATATCCGGATAAAAGTGATTGACGTGAAGGGAAAAACGCATCTTGGCCCGGTTGCTTTAAGCAAGTTGTATGACGCGCTGAAAAGTGATGGTTTAGAACTGCCCTGGTCACGCTGGCTCAGAGACGAGGATCCAGTCGAGGCGATTAATTTCTTACTGTCTAAACCTTTTGATTTTGGCGCCTTGAATCAATGGAAATACGCGCGGGTACTGCGCGAAAATGGTTACGCGACCATTGGTGATTTAAAGAGAATGGATGAACATCAAAAGATTCAATTGCGAAGAAAGCTGCCCCATGCTTACGGAATGATTAAAGATGTCTTGGCGGAAAAAGGCGTCAGCGCGCTCACGCCGGTTATAGCCACGGCTTTCTTAGGAATGCTGGCGGGAGTTTTCGGTGGAGGTCCCGCTGTGATCGGACTTTCTTTGGGGGCGTCAATGGCGTCGCTCGACCAGGACATCGCCGCGTTGGAAGCGATTGAGACTGTAGGGGCAATTCATGAATTGCCCCTACGATTCTTGGCGGCGCAGAGCGGTGAATTGGACACGGGATTAATGATCAGTGACAGCGATAACCCGATCCTTTGGGGCGTTGTCATTCTTATTGGTTTGACAGTGAGTATTTCCCTATGGCTGTTTTTCTATGATGCTAACCGGCGAAAGTGGTTTGTATCCATATTGAGTAGCACCTGGCCGGGACGTAAAATCCGCGAGTTGATGTATCTTTATCGTAATAAAAAAGAGTCCCGCACCTTGCGAAGTCACGCTCAAGAAATAACCACTCCCACCGGCGCGCATTTCCTTATCTTCCCGGATAAAAAACAAGCGGCGAGATTCATCGCCCTGCAAGCGGTCGTGAGGACGCATCCGGACCATATTTTTGTGACGGACCGCGCGGCGGCCAAGCTGGTGTTGGAACGGATGAGCGGCGATCCGTCGTCGCAGTTGCACAACAGTCAAGCGGCCCACCGGTGGGGGGCAGCGGTAGCGCCGATTGTGTTGATGCCCCGGCCCGAAGAAGGGACAATGGGGCTGCTGATCTTTCTGGCCGGAGGAATGATTGTGATGTTCCTCTTTTCACTGATAGGAATGAGAAAAAATATAATCTTAAAAGAAAAAATCAATCCTGCCCAGGGGCTGATACAGCTGGTCACGCGGCCAAAAGATTATGACTGGAAGAATAATGAATCTCAATTGCCAATCTTTCAAACGACTTATGTGGGGACGTCGAATAAATTTGGACAACTACGTTTTCAAGTCGCTCCGTCTTATACGTATCCTTGGAGTGTCGTGGGGACTCCCGAGGCTGGCTGGGATGTGTATATTCTCGATGGGCACGCCCTCTCCAAGGATTTTTATGAAATGCGCGTTGAGTTACGTAAAGAGAATCAACCGTCCATTTTCAAAACATTTCAGATAGGGCGCTATACGCGTTTCTTAGCCAGCACTCATAAGCGCGCTCGTCTAGAAGTTCTAGCCGTCGATGATCGTTTGGGTGTGCAGTTTATGAGGGAACTGGTGTTAAAACCTCAAAATTTCTTTTCGCAAGAATCAGCCCAACAGCTGCCTTCTCCGGCAGGATTATTAGCTGGAATGTCAGTGACCATGGGGCTTGTCAAATTTACTATTGCCCCGCAGCTCCCATATGAATGGAATGTCATAGCAGGAGCGAATGAAATAGGCTGGCAGGTGCGTCTTAAAAATGGAAGAATCATTGGCAGTCATTATGAGCTCACCGTTGAGTTATCCAAAGACGGCCAAGTCAAAGAGAAAATTTTCCAGATTGGTTATGCCGTTTATCCGGGGAAAGGGTCTGATAGAAAGGCACTGGAGACGGATGAACGTTTGGGCCGTCATGTCCTCTGGGAGATGATCAGTAATCCCGATGATTTTGGAACTAAAGCAGATCAAGGTTTATTGCCGGATTTAAAAGGATTTAGATTAGGCCCTGCAGAAATTCGAGGTGTCTACAATCTTGTTTTTGACAATTTTATTTATCAATGGTATGCCGTTGGTTTTGCCGGAACAGAATGGGAAGGGGAGATCACAAAAAGCAAGATAAAAGACGGGGCGCTTTATTTTACGGCGCGATTTAAGAATGGTAGACGATCTTTCACGCGGGAATTCAAAATCGATCATCATACAAAAATAAAAGTAAAAGCGTATCGTACAAGAAATTATAAAATCACAAAAGAAATTCTGGCTGTTCAGGATGTAAAAAACTCTCAAAGGTGGAAGCGGGTTTATGAATCCCTTAAAAGAAAAAGAGCGCGGCAAGCCAAGCGCGCTCTTAAGAAAGCCAGTCGGCCCCAGTTCAGGGCCTTAAAAGGAGAAGACAGTGGACGTGGTTATCCGTCCCCCGAAAAGATTTATTTGGATCAGATGGGAAAAGATTCCGTACTCATTACGTCTCAACGGGAACTCGAGTTAGCTGAAATTATCCGGCAGGGAAGGACTCAAACCGGTCTCTATTCATACGAATTTTCCGAGCCAGCGAAGGCGGCCATACAAGAATTAGTTCAGGCGAATCTGAGATTGGTTGTAAAGTTAGCGGGACAATATGCCTCTGATGCAAGTCGTCGGCAAAAGACTTTTATGGAGGTTATCGAGGCCGGCAATGACGGTTTAATGCGGGCGGCTCAATTGGTAGACGACCGGGTTATGCGTTCTGGGAGGAAGAATAAGTTCTGTGCCTACGCTGGCGTGCACATTGCAAAACATATTAAAGATTTGATCGGAAAATCCGTCAAAGGGAGGAATTTTACTGATTTAACTTCTGATGATGAACTTTCTTTTGCCGATACACTGGCCGATCCCCGCGGTGCCGAGGGGATAAATGGGGTTGATTTAGAAGATTTTAATAAAGCTTGGAGAGAATTTTTATTTGGGTTTCTGGATCGCCGCAGCGCTGAAATAATATGGCTGCATTATTTTCAGAATCCCGCTCTGAGTCTCGAGAAAATAGGAGCAAAGCTTGAATTGAGTGGAGAGAGGATACGTCAATTAGAAAAAAGGGCGTTGAAGAAATTACGTGATTTGATCCAACAGGGGGACAAGGATGGCGCGCCGCAGGAAGAAGGTTATTCGCTATTGAGTATCATTCTGCGGGGCATGCGGTCCCGGGCAGAGAATTCTGCAGAAAATTCTGTGGAAGACCATGATGGTCAGCCGCGGCAAGGCGCGAAAATCATTCGTTTTAAATTCCCCGCGTTGATACCGATGGGGATTTCGCTGGCAGAGAGAGATTTCGCGCCGTTACAGAATATTTTTATACTCACCATCGTGGTTTTGGGAATTTTGTTCGCGTTTATGGCGGGTATGAGCGACTCCCAGCGCAAGGCCGCTGCTCGTCTTCCCGCGGGCCATGGTCACATGCCTCAAAGAACCATCGATGAAGTTTTTGAGCCGCAATTTGAAGAGAGATTGATACAGTGGGGAGCAAGCCATGAAGACATGGAAGCGGTGAAAGGAAGAATATCACTTCATCTGCTTAACGACCCCTTAGCCGTCTTGGATCCGGCCGAAGAAATTTCACGGTATCTCGGGCAATTGCCAATAGATGAAAAAGCAGAGTTGGCGGGTTTTGATGAACAGATTAACCAGCCGATGCGCGCTCAAGTAGAAATGGTTATCGCGATTCCAGTGGCTGGCCATCAGGAATCAAAAAATATTTATCACACTTTAACCCAATATTTTAACCAAACCGATAGGCGCGGCCAGCCGATCGATAACGCCATTTTTGAAATTATCCTATTTGTGAATAATCCTGCCGGTGAAAACTCTCAGCAGACACTCGCTCAAATCGATCGATTTCAGCGTGCGCACCCGGATATTCAGGTGCATGCCGTGCACAAAACTTTTGGCAAAGGCAAGTTTAGAATAGGAAGTGCCCGTAAATCCGCGGTTGATCTGACTCTTAAGCGAAGCCAGGACAGGCCCACAGGCCGCGGAAAAGATATTATTATTATCAACAACGACGTGGATTTAACGGCGATATCACCGATGTATATATATTCTTACTTAAAAGCATTTCGCAGAAGTCCATACGTGGAGGCTGTTTCAGGGAAAGTCGATTTGGATCATCGGGCATACGGCAAAAATCCATATCTTTTGCCGATCGAGCGGATGATGAATTTTGAATTAAGAAGAAATATGAAAAGTATATCGCTGCAGGGAGCTAATTCTGCATTTAAAGGGTCTATTTATTCGGCGGCAGGAGGGTATTTAAAATCCATTGAAATAGCGGAAGATACTATTTTGACTGGAACAATAAACCGATTACGGGCCGTTTATCCTAAAAGGCAAAGGTATTTGGTCTATGGCGGCAGAGGCACGGGTCTGCAAACGAGTGCCCGCCGGGCATTTGAGGCGATCGCCCAGGGGTTTGCTTCAGTTGAGCAATGGTCAGAAATTCCTTTTGGGGATGGAGAAGATTTACGTACCAAAGATTGGCTCGCACAGGAAGATTTCAATTTAGCGGTTCTGGATTCGAATGAATTCACCTCAGAGCTGCAGCGGCTGTATAGAAGACTGCTTTTACTGGTAAGCAGATCAAAATTAGGAGTGGGTATTTTAAGATACTTTGGTATCGAATTTTCTGTGTGCCGAGGACGATGTTTACCAGACAAAGATATTGAGACAGCCAAGAAGAGGTTGGGAACAATATTAGAGCAGTTCTGGCAAGCCAAGAGTTGTGGCCATTCAGAGCAGGCACAGAAATTAAGACGCGCTCGTCAACGGTTAAAAGCACATTTCCACAGAATGAACGCCATCGATGCTTATCCGGTCTTTGTTGATATATCGAAACTGGTTGAAAATCTTAAGGCTTGGCATAGACGGCAAAGGCAGGATCGATCGGCGGGGGCTTCTGAGCCTGCACAAAAGAGTTTTGAAACCCGCCACCTTCCTATCAGTGGTATAAGTGGTCTCATTCATGCCTCTTTCGGCAGTGATTCGTTGAGCCTTATTGTGTTATTGGGAATGATTGTCGTCGTCATGGTGAGCGCGGGTATAACAAAAATGGCGCGGGATAGGAGAAATGGCAAGTTGGCCGGAGAGCACAACGGATTTTTAACCGGAGACGATCTCGCGGGGGTTACTCCGGTCGACGGCACAGATATCACGCGGCAGATTTTAGCAGCGGAAGATCCGCATCTTCTGCCAGTGCATACCGCCTATATGCGGCATTTGCAGCAGGATCATCCAACGATTGCCGCTGCGGACGAAGTGCTGGGGCCGCAGGGGATATTTGTCAAGGAAGAAACACCCCGTCAAGAAAGAGGCAGTTGGTGTCAACCAGCAAAGGTGTATTGGGCACATAGCCGCAGCTTGGGTGAAAGCTTAAGCCGCGCGCTCACCATCAATACTGCCCCGGGAGAATCAATTCAGGTGAAAGGGACAGGAGGATTCAATGCGCCTATCCAATTAGGTTTTCCTTCAACGCTTTCCTATTTTTATTACAACGGAGCTGATAGGATCTGCGCCGGTCATGAACTTTGGGTCAGTCTGCGTTTGCATGAACTGGCTTTAAGGGCAATAGGCCGATTCGCGCCTATCGCCGCATCTTATCGCATCATACAGTTAAATGAAATTCCTCATTGGGATTATTCCTGGCGAAGATTATCCGTTGTTGATTATTTTAAAAGTCAGGAAGAAGAATCTCTCTACAAAGAAGGCCTACGCAAAATTTTACAATTGGGTCTTTTACAATCGTCTACGTTGTTCACGGGGGAGGAAGTGCAAGGTTGGGATTGGCAAAAATTGTTAGAAGAACTTTTGCGAGTCAATCCGCCGGTGCAGTTACATAGCTGGATGCCGGTGGACTTTGGAGCAAAAGTCATGCGCACTGAATGGGAGATGTTATCAAAGCGGGATTGGGATTTTATATATCGAATGTTATTTGCCGCATACCATGAAGAATATAAATCGCCTTTAGATGAGTTTCCAGAAAAAGAGGCTTTTTCATCCGGACTAAGAGGCGATCAGGCCAACCGGTTTGCGTCTTTGGTAGCGCGCAGGAATCCGCGAGCTGTCCAGCGGATATTGAATAAAGCGGCCGGTAATTTAGGAGTAACCGCGGGGTTGGTGTTGGGAGTCGGAGGAAATATCACAGAATCATTTGCCGAGAGAAATCTGCTGGGGGGGAGCTGGGCTAAGGATTTTGATGACGGTAAGCTTCCACAGCGGAGGCAGGAACGATTTGATCGAGCAGAGGTTGATTATGAGAAGGGGATACAACACAGCAATCTAGGCCTACAACATCTGGCACAATTTTTGATGGGGGTGGGCTATAAAGGATTAGAGCCTTTTAAGAGAGGCGTCCAAGTTTTTGAACGAACATTGTGGTCAACATTTGAGCGAGTTCAAAAACGGATTATCGATGACAGCGATCCGACGGATACCGTTTTGCATCCCGAATACAAACGGAGTTTTCGTGAGTGGCGGGACGGCGTAGGACGGCGTGTTTTAGAGAGGCTGAAGAATTCATCTTCGAGATTAGCCCTGGCGGGGGTCGCGGTCAATTGCACGGGGAGCAGTGATTATCTTGCCGCCGCTTCTAATACCGAGAGTCTTTTGTCATGGCCTTTGAGTATTATTTTGATTTCGGCGATATCGTTTTTCATAATGGCGACATCATCTTTGAGGACAGCGACGTCACTTTTGAGGACAGCGACATCATTTTTCAAAGATGTCACATCGGCTTTCACCATTCTTAAATCAGCGCTGAGAAGAAATATGCTCTCTTTTTGGTGGCCGACTTCTTCGAAGAGCATATTCACCCGGTTTTTTACGGTACTCAGATCTTCGGCAATAATTTTAATATCGGAATGGATGCGCTCGAGGATCACGGTAAATTCTCGATCGCGGTTAAATTCATCAGGATTCATGGCGGGATTTTTTATCATGGTTCATCTCCTCTTCGCTTTGAGTTATGGGCGAGGGAATCGAGTAAAGGAGAAAATAAAATTACCACAGTCATCAGTTTTTGTCAATAAGGAAAAACAGCCAGGAGCACAAGATCCGCGGTTTGGGCTGCTGCATAATCTTACCCCGACGGATATCGCGGCGATCGAGCGGCATAGCAGTGACGATCGAAACAGCCGCGAGCTGGTGGAATTTCAATTCGTTTTGCCGCGGTATCGGGAGAAAAACATTTTCTATTTTTATTTTCTAAACGTGGCGGCCGGGATGGACGGCAGGAATTTTATTTACGCTCAAGAGAGCAAAGACGGCGATTTGGAAATTTATTTTTCGTCTCAAAATTACGCCGATGATTTTCATAGACTTTTCTATCATGATTTTCACCGCGCTTTAGAGGCGCTAGCCGATCACGAGATCGATGAATTAGAATTTAAGAAAGAAAATCCCGCGACGGCGCATGATAAGGCCTGGGAGAATACGCGGCGAAGATTTCCAGATATCATCGCTCAATTTACAGCATTGGGAGATATTGGTTATTCAGCGGTGTCTGACAGGGATAAGATTGTTGCTGATGTTGATCAAATTGTGGCCGCCCTTACGCAAGCCACCGGCAGCAGGCCCGCCGAAGGTTTATTGCCGGACACAGGGAATGGGGTCGAGATACTGACAAAATATTTAAAGAATCAAAAATATATCCCCGAGGATTGGACGCTGCGAGGGGTTCAACCCTATGTAATTCCGGGGACAGAAGTTTTATTTTCTGATGAAAAATTAGCCAAACTTGGCGCTGCCATTTTGAAATTGTATATTCTCGATCAGTCCGGGAAGCGAGGGGTGGATTATGTCGACTTACAAAAGATTATCGCCAACAATGAACAGCTCGCGGCTGCTATGCGCGTGACTCTCCATCAAATTAATTTTAGGAATAAAATCGGCGTAACCCAACATGACGCCGGAACATTTGTGGAGGCTGTTATCGCGGATGTCTTTTTAGGTAACGGCGGCTTTGCCGATGAAGGATTAATAAAGGCAGAGAAATTTTTGGATGACTTATTTAAAAAATATGTCACCAATTTTGGCCGCGCGGTGCCGGACATTTTAAGGCATTTTGTGAGCGCCGCCAACGGCAGCAGCCGAACGCCGCCGATGAACGAACCCAATGGCCCACGGCCCGGCGAACTGGGAAGAGGGCATAACTTCGACGTGGCCGGGCAGCGGGCGGCGCTGAGGCATTTTGCCCATGAGCCCGAGGTGGCGAATCAATTTGCATGGAATATTGAGGCGGCGCTGGGGGTGATTGATTATTTAATTCGTTCAGGAAAAATTGCCGGACCACCGGCAAATAATCTCGAGACATTCGCCTTTGCCCGCCATGACCCATCCGTTGAAGGACGTATTGTCTGGCACAAAGTCTTCGGCGAAGATCCCGCCAGTGCCGAAACAGAATTATCCCGTATTCTTACCGTAGAAATAGAACGCGCCCCCACTGAAGCCCAAGAATTCATCGCCCAAATCAAAGCCCATGAATCTCAGCCTGAAGAAGAACTCGGCTGGAGAGCGCAAGCCGTACAATTTATGGCAGCGAAATATTTTATTTCCCAAGAAGGAATTAATACGTTTTTCAAGATTGGCAGCAACGCTTTGGCCAAACTGATCAAAACAGATCGAGAGATTCTTCGAATTTTTATCCGCTACCTTCATGATCATCAGATCACGGTAGATGCTCAATTCATTGACGGGTTGTTCGATATTAACACAGAGGCTGTGGAGGCCATGGTTGAGGTATTGCCTTTAGCAGATAAGTATGGTTATGAGCAATTTTGTCCCACCGCAACGCCCTACGCGCTTCTTGATGAGTACGCGCGAAAACTTCAGTTAACTAAGGACGATGTGGTTTATGATCTGGGTTCCTCCTATGGCCGAGTAGTTTTTTGGATTGGGCTGGCCACTGAGGCCGGCAAGGTTAAAGGGGTTGAAATTGTAACAGAGCGAGTGCAAGAGGCTAATCGCGTGAAAGATCGATTAGGATTAAGACATGTTGAATTTATTGCCGCGAACGCAAAGAATGTAGATTTAAATGATGGGACAGTTTTTTATCTCTTTAGCCCGTTTACTGAAGAAACATTAAGAGATGTTGCCCAACAATTAAGAACCGTTGCCGAAAAGAAAAAAATCCGTATTGTGGTTAGCGGCAATACAGCAAATTTATATTTCAAAGACCAAGCCCAGAGGGAGGGTTGGCTAAGGATTTCGGAAGAATTCTCGAACCATCAATACAAAGGAGTTATTTTTGAATCGACCATGGAATCACCATCCGCTGAACGAAAAAAACTAAGGGGGCGTCTCCCTAACGTTGGGCTGGCAGCGTCGCTGATAAAAGTTTTCCCCGGGGGGAGTCATTCTCCTCAAGATCAGCGAATGCCCGATTCCCCCGGTTCATCTGCCGCGGATAAAAATTCGTTTCCAGCAAGAATTCAGGAATTAGAGGATTTAGTAAAGGTAAAAGCCTGGCCGGCCGCTAGGCAATTGTTGAAACCCTTACTCGCCGAAGCAGCTCTCGTTGTTCAATCTCCACAGCTCCAACAGTTGGATCGGCCACTATCGTTTTTAGTTACGCATGCCATGAGCACAATTGATCAATTTTTGACTGAGGCGTTTAGTTATTCCGAAGGCGGAAATGCAGGAGCCGGCAAGGAAATGTTGGAAGCGTTTATGAGCCTCATCACTGCAATCCGTTCGAAAGACGCAAAATGGGTCGAGCGCCATGATGAATTGACGCTGCGAGAGCTGCAGTATCATACCCGCGTGGCAATTCTTTATGCTAATGCCGGTGAGATTGCAGAGGCCGTGGCGCTGCTGAAAAAGGCGCAAGAGGTATTCGACCGGATTTATATTCATCCTCGGCAGCTTGAGATCGAGCATTCTTTAGTGTCTGGATACTTTATAGCTATGTATGAATTATTAAAAAGGATGGACCCAATCAATGGTTTCAATCAGGAAGAAGCCGGGCAATATTTTACACAATACTTTGAATATGTAGCTCAACGTTTAAGGAAATCCGAAGAAATCATCAGGCGTAATCCTAGTAATCAAAGTAACACGAGATACGCGCTATACGCTTTCTTCAATCATTTAAGAATTGCCAAAATTTTGATAAACAAAAATGATTTTCGTCGCGCCAAAGAGGAACTGGAGACAGTTGTCATCCTTTTGGAAGTTTATCACACGGATCATCGCAAAGTGCATTTAAATACTGGGGAGGACATATGGGATATGGCCAGCGGCGCGCGTTGTAAAATATACCCCATTGCCCGGCTTTTATCTAAATTTTTAAATGGAGTCGGACGTGAAGATGTTATGGAACAAGGACGATTGTTTGAGTGGGGCCTTTGGCATATTGTCTGGATTTTTAAATATTATGCAAATGATTTTCCAGAAAATTCCCATCAAGAAGAATTACGGCATCTTATTTCTGACATTATTGCTACTGTTGGGGGCTTTATAAATAAAACGCCAAGCGCTCGCACAACGCCGCAGGAAAGAAATGAAATTGTACATCTTTTAGAGGAATTCAGGCCGCTCTCAGCAGGTGGAGAAGAAAATGCTGGCAGGGATACAGAAGAGTCCTCAGAACTAGAACGGATTACAGAATTAAGAAAGCAAAAAAAATATGGCGCTGTCATCAATGCCCTTACGGGCCAGAAAAATGGGACAGTATTACTCCCCGGCCTTGCCAACAATCGCATGGCGCAGCATTGGTTAACGGAAGCTTATTATATGAATAGAGACATTGACAGGGCATTGAGAGTCTTGACCGGCCGGGAGGACGGGATAGTTTTAGTTGGGCCTTTAGCGGGTTCCTGGCGATATCATGATTTTTTGGCAGATATTTATATACAGAAGAAACTCCCGAGAATGGCTATTCTGGTTTTAAGCGGCTCTCGCTGGGGAGAAACTATTCTTGAACCCATTCAAAGGATGCGCAGCGGCAGCCGGGAGGTTTTTGCCCGGGCGCAAACTATGATA
>CAYHTV010000018.1:0-25928 GCA_964359575.1 uncultured Planctomycetales bacterium | reverse complement strand
TTGAGGAGACAAAGGCCAATATTGACTACCTCAATTCTTTTGGTTCTACAAAGGCCAATAAGAGACTATAGACAATCGACCATAGACCATCGACCCTTAGTCTATTGTCTATAGTCTATAGTCTAATATGCAGCTCTACAAATCATCCAAACAGATTGTCACTTTCCAAAACAACGCCGTTGCATTCCTCAATGGCTTGACCTCCAATGCCATGGATAAGCCGTGGAATGCCTTTGTCAATATTCACGGTATGGTGATCGCCACGTTTGATCAGTTTGTTTTGAATGAAGACGAGGTATGGATTGCGTTGGAAAGATTTTGTGTGGACGATGTCAGCAGGCATCTGGAGCGTTACGCGAAATTGAGCGGCGTGCAGATCAAGAAAAAAGAGAATCTTTTCGTGTATTTTGATTGCGCCGCCGATGGGCCCGTTGAAAATGGCGATTTTTTTATTCCGCAAAAAAAAGGAAGGTTAATCATCACGGAAAGACCATTGCTCGCCCATATGTCCGATGCCGAATTCACTTTGTTCCGTTTAAGAAATAATATCCCGCTGCACGGCGTGGACTACAAGGATGATTTTCTTTTGAATGTGAGCGAGGCGGAGTATGTCTCATACACCAAGGGGTGTTTTTTAGGGCAGGAGCCGATTTCTAAAGTTCATAGCCGCTCGCGTCCGAGTTGGAAGTTAGCGGTCAAGGCCGCAAGTGACTGCACTCTTAAAGAAAAGACGAAGATGACGTCGAAAGTTACAGATCCCGTGACAAAAAAGGTGATAGGATTTGTATTTGTGAGTAATAAAGATTAATGCTAATATATACGAAAAATTTAAAGTATAAGAAATTTTGATTCTTCAATGTCTTATTAAGCTTTGTACAACCATTAGCAATAATTTTAAGAGAACAAAGCGACCTACCTGATGAGCTCGTCATAAGACGAGCTCATCAGGTAGGAATATTGACTACCTTCTGCTTTTAGTTAAGCAAAGGTCAATAGGAGAAATTATGGGCATCCGCACAAAAACCGTCCACACCGGTGTCTACAAAGATAAAACGTTTAATTCCGTCACGACACCCATTTATCCAACATCAACATTTTATTTCGACGCCCTCGGTAAAAACAAAGGCTACGACTATACCAGAAGCGGGAATCCGACCCGTTCAGCGCTAGAGGAAAATATTGCCGCCCTTGAAGGCGGTGTGGCGTGTTCAGTCACAGCAACGGGCATGGCCGCGATCACCGCGGTTTTATTTTATTTCAAACCCGGCGATCACATCGTGACGGGCGATGACATTTACGGCGGATCATACCGTTTATTTAAATATGTTTTTGAGCCGCTTGGTTACGAATTTTCTTTTATCAATATGCGTGTTCTAGGAGCCGTTAAAAAAGCGGTCAGATCCAATACGAAAATGATCTGGATTGAAACGCCATCGAATCCGCTGCTTAATATCATCGATATCGGCGCCGTCGTCAAAATTGCGAAAAAGAAAGACATTTTAACCGCTGTTGATAACACTTTTCTTTCGCCGTATTTTCAAAAGCCTTTTGAGTTTGGCGTTGATTTAGTCATTCACTCGACGACAAAATATATCAACGGCCACAGTGACGTGGTGGGCGGGGCGATCATTTATGGCAGCAAACCGCTGGAAGAGCGCGGCCGCTATTTAGTGAACGCGTTGGGCGTCTCAGAATCACCTTTTGACTGCTGGCTGGTTTTACGCGGGGTAAAAACGTTAGCGCAAAGAATGGAGGCGCATCAGAAAAACGCGCTGGCCGTTGCGCAATTTTTGGAAAAGCATAAAAATGTTAAGAAGGTTTATTATCCCGGCCTTAAAAGTCATCCTCAGCAGGGTTTAATTAAAAAACAGATGAAAGGCTTTGGCGGTATGCTGACCTTTGAACTGGATACCAAGAAAATCCCGCTCGATAAACTTTTTGGCAAATTGAAATATTTTTCCCTCGCTGAATCTTTGGGCGGTGTGGAATCCTTGATTGAATCCCCTTGGTTTATGAGCCATGCCTCGATGGGAGAAAAAGCCCTTTTAGCTTCCGGCATCACCAAAGAAACGGTTCGTGTGTCTATCGGAATCGAAGATGCCGAGGATTTGATTGATGATTTCGATAACGCGCTTAAAGGATAAATCCGAAATTCGAATTTCTTGAAAGTGTCTTGCTTGCACTATTCAGATAGTTCCAATCCATACCTTTCCGACCCCGATGTCCTTTTAATGCTGGAGTTTCAAAAGGGCGATAGGGCTGCTTTTGATAAACTCATGGTCAAATTTTATCCCCGGGTTTTGAATTTCATTTATCGATTCGTGGGCCGCAGAGAAATCGCCGAGGATTTAACGCAGGACGTTTTCCTGAAAGTTTTCAACCAGCCGCAGCAATATCAGCCGCAGGCAAAACTTCAGACCTGGCTTTTTACCATTGCCCGGAATGTCAGCCTCAACGAGTTACGAAAAAATAAATTTATTGGATTTTCACTCAACCAGACGGCGCCGACACAGGAGGGTGAACTGCAGACGCAGATTTCGGATCCGCATGCGGTCAATCCGTCCCATGCGATTTTACAGCAGGAAAAGGTTTCCCTGATCAAGCAGGCCATTGCGCAGCTACCGGAAAACCAGCGCACCGCGGTGATTTTGCGCCGGTATGAAGATTTCTCCTATGAAGAAATTGCCAAGACATTGAATGTCTCAGTTAAGGCCGTGAAGTCGCTCTTAAGCCGGGCCAAGGAAAATTTAAAGAAACAGCTTAAAGATTTTATTAAATATTAAAGCCGTGTGCAAGTTTCGTGTCATTGCGGGCGAAGCGAAGCAATCTTTAATAGAAAAAAGATTACTTCGTCGCCTTGCGGCTCCTCGCAATGACACAGATAATAAAAACTCGCACATGACGTTAAATATTAAAGAAACTTTTAAGGGCGGGATGTGTTAAATAATCGGAGGTTCTACGCATGAACTGTGACGCGATCAAAACTTTAATTCCTCTTTATCTTGATAATGAATTGTCCGCGAAGGAGTTAGAGCAGGTTAAAAATCATTTGGCAGGCTGCCCCGTCTGCGCTCAAGAATGCCAAGCGCAGCAAGCTGTTTGGCAGCTTTTGGGCGAGTATGAAGAAATTCAGCCTGAGCCGGGTTTTATCGGGCGATTTTGGACAAGAGTGGCATCCCAAACGACCTGGCAGGAAAAATTATTAGAGAAATTAAATGTTGGTGTTTGGCGGCAGCCTTGGGTTTACGCGAGCTTGGGATTGTGTCTCGCGCTGATTATTGGATCGCTTTTGTTCTGGCAAAATCAATATCCCAAAAGCAGCGAGTTGTTAGCGAATGTGAACGAAGAGGAATTAGAAATGTTGGAGAATCTTGAATTGGTGGAGAATTTTGATGTTATTCAGGATATGGAATTTTATGAAGATTTAGAAGTTATTGAGAATTTAGAAAATTTAGAGGTCATGGAAGGCTAGTGGAAAGAATGAACAGAGCTTTACGAATAGTTTTTATAACGATCTGGATTTTTGGCTTATTTTGGGGTGAGGTGAGCGCTCAAAACGCGTCGGCGCGCTGGCAAAAATTATCTCCGCAGCAGCGGGAGAAAATCAAGGCGAATTATCAAAGATATCAACAGCTGCCTATGGAAAAGCGCGAGAAAATCCGCCGCCATTGGCAGGATTTTAAAAATTTGGATGAAGGCAGACGCGGCGAAATTAAGGATAAGTTTAAGAGAGAGTGGCAGCAAAAACCGCAAGCCCAGAAAGAGCAAATTTTAAGGAATTATGATCGCTTTCAAAGACAACCTGCCCAAGAGCAGAGACATTTTAGGGGAATGTCCGAGCAATGGCGGCAAAAATCTTCTGCTGAACAGCAGCTTTGGCGGGAGGAACACCGCCGTTTTGAGGCCATGGGACCGGATGAGCGGCTGCGATTGCAAGAGGAACGAAAAAGAAGAGATCAGAAACATCAGGAGCAGGAGCGCCGTTTAGAGCCCAAAGTGGTTCCCCAGGATTTCCAGCAGGATGAGGAAAGAAAAAGGCGGATACATGAAGAAGAGCAAATTCTTCAACGGCAAAACGAGCAGCATATGAAAGAGGAGCGTAAGAGTATTGAAGAGCAAAAGCAAAGGGATGTTAGGCCGGATATCTTGCGTGAAGAGGAAGAACGTCTTCGGAAATCACGTTTTGAGGAAGAACAGCGGTTAAAGGAGATAAGGGAGGAAGAGTTCCGTAGAAAATCAAGCCTACAAAAGAATGAGAGCCGCCGAGATGAAGGTCAAGACCGGCGGCGACCGCAGAGGTCTGATTTTGAACCACAAGGGCATCATCCTCAACAACATCCTAGACATACTGCGCCGCATCGAGCGCCGGATCGCCCCCGCGATCGGCATCGATAAATTAGAAAATTCAGTGGCCCCCCGACAGAAACATTCGGGGGTGACAAATGTCAAGAAGTGTTAGACTCACTATACAAGTATTATGCAATCCTTGTGAGGCATATGAAAAGAATTTTTAAATATATTTTTGCTGTATTCTTTGCGGTGATTTTTTTGCATGCGCTATTTCCTGCCGAAAGCAGTTCACAGGAAACCTTGGAAAGAGAAATTTGGCACGAAGCGCTTGATTTAAAATGTTTAGGAAGCGGCGGAATACACAAAGATTTTATTAACAGCGAAAAAGAATATGAAGAATTAATCGCGCAAAGCCCGGATCTGCATCCTAATCCCGCACTTTATTGCGTGGATTACAAGTTCCCTAAGATTAATTTTGAACGTTTTACCTTGCTTGGCTTATCAACGGATGTAGTCGGGTGTGAGGCCGAGGTAAAAAAGAGTGTCTCGCGCGACGATGTCAAAAAAGAGATTCGCTACACCGTTTATGGCATTGCTTATGGCACATGTGAGAAAGCTAATTTTAGCAATAATTTTATTTTAATTGAAAAAATTCCCGAAGATTATAAAGTCAAGTTTGATGTTAAGGAGGTTTTAAAAAAGCCGCGGCCTCAAGAAAACCAAAAGAGCAACTTCCGAGATAAGGTGCCCAAAACATCCGTAAGCGAACAATCCGCCATGGTGACGGTGGATTTAGCGGCTGTGCGCGAAGGACAGCGTTCGATGGTGGGATTTTTAATTTCAGGCAAATCTCCACCGGCTAATTTAATACGGCCGCTCAAGCCGCAGATACTTCGTCTCTCACCGGCTATTGCCGCTGTGTTGGAAAGGAAAGATCAGCCGACGGCCCTTTATCATCTCGTTAAGGAATCCGGGGCGGTTTATCATTTTCTCTTAGGTTATCTGTGGGGTAACCCGGGCTGGGACTGGTGGGGCAATTCTCCTAAGGTGCGAAGATTTCCCCCCTATAAAAATTATCAGGAATTTGAAGAGTTTGTTAAGGAGATGGCGCAAAAGGTCAAAGACAGCCGCTTAACGGAAGATGAAATTATTATGGAAGTATGGAACGAACCAGATGGCAATCAATATTGGCCCAACGTACGCTATCCAACGATAGACCCCGCGTCCGAGGGGCGGTTCTTTGAGACCTACCGCGTGGCGGCGCGCGCCATCCGTGAAATTCTGCCAAATCACAAAATTGCCGGCCCGAGCTGGAGCTGGTATAATAAAAATGATATAAAGCGTTTTCTGGATTTTTGCGTGGAAAAATGTGAAGTCAATGTCCTTACCTGGCACGAGATAAACGCGTGGCCTTTTAAAGGTACTGCTGAAATCGAGCAGCATCTTCGTGAAATGCGTCGGGAATTCTTAGAAAATCCAGAATATTCCTCGCTGAAGTTAAAGGAAATCCACATTAATGAATTTAAGGCCGAACCTGATTTGTATTTGCCCGGTGAGACATTGGCGTATCTTCAAGCCCTTGAGTTAGGCGGGGCGGACCGGGCTTCTCAATCATGCTGGGGAGATAATTGTGAGGGTGGGATTCTTACGCCAGAGAGTTTTGAACCACGGGCGGTTTGGTGGGTGTACCGGGCTTATGCGGCGGGTGTCCCCAGCCGGGTTAAAAGTCATTCAGCCCATCAGGGAATAGCAAGCCTGGCCAGCCTCGATGGCCTTAAGGAAGGCCAGCCACAAATTTTGGTGGGGCATGTTCGAGTGCCGTTACCCAAAGAGTTGCAGGAAAAACTTAAAAGAGAAGGAAAAAATCTTGATAGTTTTGTTGATCATTGGAAGATTCCTGAAACCCAGCCGGCGATTCCTGTTGTGATTGAGGTTCGAGGGCTTAAGAGTGTGCCTCAATTATCCAAAGCAGAACATATAATAGCAACGGTTTATCGAATTCCCCAAAATAGAGGAAAACCTCTCGATGAACTACAATACGTTGATGAAATTCAGGCACCGGTTATTGATGGAAAAGTTAAGATAGAGATAGAGGAACCTCTGCGGTATCAAGAGGTGTTTGTGGTGGAGTTATCTCAAGTCGATTAAGCGGGGTATAAAATTTCACCGAAACTTTTTCTCAATTGTGGTGTTAAAATAAATAGGCAGCGCGAACAATCGAAACTAAACAAAAAACAGGAGGAAAAAATGAGAAGGAAACACAGTAATCTTTATTTTGCGACTATGGTCTGTAGTTTATTATGGGTGAGCCAGGCCTTAGCACAAGGTACAACAGCTGTTAGTCCTGCTGCCACGGATACCACCGTGACTGCAGATCCCACCCAAATTTTCCCCACGCAGGTAGGTGGCGGTAATCTTCGCGATGAACGCGATGGCTTGCACAAAGACTTGAAGGATATCAAAGATAAGTATGAACAGGATCGACAGGCTATTTTTAATAATCAAGATATGCCTGAGGGAGTTAAGAAGGAGAAGCTTAATCGATTGCATGAGAGAGAGAGGGAGGCGTTAAAGGAGGCAGATACACATTTTGCTCAAAATCAAAAACGGCAAGAATTTAAAGAGCGTCGTGATAAGGATCAGGCCGATCATAATGGCAGGGTTCATCGCCGAGAGGAAGAGCATCATCAAAAAAAGATGGATCGAAAGATTCAGCACCAAAATGAATTTCGTCACAAGCATGGCAACAAAGAAGGCAAGGGTGCCGCCCGTTTTCATGAACGACATCCGAATGCAGGTAAACGGAAATAAAAGTCATAAGCTAGGCAAATGAGTAGGGTTAGCTAAAAAGCAGGGGCAGATACTTTGAATCTGCCCCCTGTCTTTTTAGCTGGTAATTTTGCGAGGACATATGAGAAAAGAATTCCAAAATATCTTTGTTGTATTTTTTGCGGCTATTTTTTTGCATGCGTTATTCCTTACGTGCGTTTTTGCTGAGGAGATTTCGTGCCCTGTTCCTGCCTTAAAACCTCACCCACAAGGTCATCCGTTACGAACAACGAAGGGGAAAGTTTTTCGATCAAATGATCCCTCGGTTATTTTTGATGATGATGCGGGGATTTTTAAAATGTGGGATACGTATTGGCGCAATGAAGGCAGAAAATTAGGCGTTTCCTACGCGACCAGTAAGGATGGCATTGTTTGGGAATTGCTCGAAGATAAAAAGGGTGAGCGCATTCATGTCCTTGCGCCTTCGGAAAACGGGTGGGACCAAAGGTTGGAAACAGTCGCTGTTTTAAAACTAGAAGATGAGTATAAATATAAGGGCGAAAATTTTCCCTATTTAATGTGGTACATGGGGTATCCGGGGGTTGATGAGACCGGAAAAAATGTTTTTAAAGGGCCGGGCCGTAGAAAGGCCATTGGTTTGGCTTTTTCCGATAATGGGATTGATTGGAAGAAATATGAAGGGAATCCTGTATTTTTCCCGGAAGAAAAGTGGGAGCAAAATTTTTGGCAGGAATCTTTTGAGGGAGGCAAAAAGTTCCGCGTATCAGATGGTGGAATTCAAGAGCCAACAGTATTGTGGAATGAAGTGAAAAAGATTTTTCAAATGTGGTATCAAGGACACTCGGGATGGGGGCCGCGGACTCAGCAGGTCGGCTATGCTGAATCCAAAGACGGAATTCAGTGGATTAAATATTCAGGAAATCCATTGCAACTTGCCGGAGAGAGAAAAGATCCTCCCCCTTATGGCAGCCCGCATGTTATCAGAGGATGTAACGGTGAATATTTGATGTTGTATCATGCCTGGGGTTATGCGACTTCTATCGGGCAGGCCTGCAGCGCCGATGGAATTCATTGGGCCGATCCGCATGTCCCGGTTATTAAATCGAATTTAAGCCGAGAATGGGTTCAAAAATGGAGCAAAATTTATCCTGGTCATCAATTGTCCCACAAAGGACCCGTACCGGCCGATGCGGTTATCTATGTTGGGGCCAGTCCCGGTATCGTTGATAAAAACGGACGAAAAGAGCAATGGGTGTATGTCTCGTGCACCGAACCGGGGAATATCAGTTTCAGCAAAACCACGTATATGTGTCTTTTTACCGCGCCGTGTGAAGAAAATACTGAAGAATTAAGATCATTAAAAGAGCCGCAGTCCAAAAAAGAGGAACAATCAGCGGTTGTGACAGTTCAGTTGGATAGTTTAAAAACGAATCAGCGTTCGATGGTGGGATTTTTAAGCTCGACTCATCCTCGATTACCCGCAGAAATGATTAAGCCCTTAAAGCCACAACTAGCGCGCGGGACGTGGGCGGATGTAATTCTTCTGCATGGCCTTGACGCGCCGGCGGCGCATTACCCTTTGATGAAAGAATTAGGGGCGGCCTATGAGGTCGTGATTGGATTTTTGTGGGGGACACCGCAAGAAAATTGGAAAGGGTACTTTACGGGTATACAACGATTTCCTCCTTATGAAGATTTTAAGGCTTTTGAGAATTTTGTGACGGGAATAGCTGAAAAGGTTAAAGCCCTTGGTCTGACTCAAAATGAATTTGTTTTTGAAGTCTGGAATGAACCGGATGGAAAGACTTTTTGGCCGAACGCCGATCAGCCATCTTTCCGTCAGAAATTTTTTGAAACTTACCGCGTGGCCGAACGCGCGATTCACAAAATTTTACCCGACCATAAGGTCGCCGGCCCAAGTTGGAGTTTCTATAAAAAAGAAGACCTGCGCGGTTTTCTTAATTTTTGCTTAGAAAATGGCTGTGAAGTCAATGTCCTTTCCTGGCATGAAATTTTTTTACGGCCATTCAAGGGTACAGCCGAGGTTGAACAGCATGTTGGCGAAATGCGACGAGAATTTCTGGAAAACCCGAAATACGCGGCCCTGAAATTAAAAGAAATTCATATTAATGAGATGGGCGATGCCCCGGAACAGTATTGGCCGGCTGAGGCCTTGGCGTATTTTAGCGCGCTGGAGTTAGGAGGGGCGGATCGAGCCTCACGCTCATGCTGGGGAAGTTTACCGGATATTTATGGCAGTGACCTTGACCATTGCGGCAACGGTTCCTTGGGCGGACTGCTGCAGCCCAAGACGTTCAAACCACGGGCGATTTGGTGGGCTTATCGAGCCTATGCGGCCGGAGTCGAGATGAGAGCTGAGAGCCATTCTTCGCATCCCGGAATAGTTTCTCTTGCCAGCCTCAATGGTCTGAAAGAAGGTTTACCGCAAGTACTTGTGGGACATGTGCGGATGCCGTTAGATAAAGAGTTGAACAAACACCGAAAAGAAATGAACCGTCTTAAGCTGATTCCTGAAACCCAGACGGCGATTCCCGTTGCCATTGAGGTTCGAGGGCTTGAGAGTGTGCCTCAATTAGCGAATGCCGAGCAAATTCGGGCTCATATATACCGGATTCCGCATACGTTAGAGGCGCCGCTCAGTGAACCAGAATCCGTTGAGGAAATAAAGGCCGCGGTCATTGATGGAACAGCCACGCTGAAAATTAAGAAGCCTTTAGGTTATCAAGAGGTGTTTGTGGTGGAGCTGTTCAAGTGAAGCTAGCGAAGCTGTTCAAGGGAAAAGAATCATAGCCAAAGACATGAGTTTTTGTTAATATACACCCCATGTATTTGTTTTCTCTGAAAAAAATATTTTCATTATTGGGACTTGGGGTCTGCATTATTGTCCTAAGCGGCTTTTCCAAGGTAACGTTAAAGGATATTGAAACCGCTATCATCCAGCGCAATTATCATCAGGTCGAGAATCTTGCCAAAAATTTTTTTTCGCAGAATCCTTCTAAAAACGAATCAGACGAGGCGCAATATTATTCGGGGTTAAGCCTGCTTTATTTACAGAAGTATATTCAGGCGCGCGAGATCTTCAATCAGTTGATTCAGTATAAGCCGGCCGAGAGGCTGCGTGATAAGGTTTATCTGGGGATTATCGATTCTTATTCCATGCAGGAGCAATATGAGAATGCCATTCACTCCACCCACGAATTATTGAAGTTAAGCCCGAAATCGGAGTTCGAAAGCCTGATTTATTTAAAATTAGCGCGGGCGCATTTAAAGCTGGCCCAATGGGACGAGGCGCAAAAATATTTAAAGAAGCTGGTCAATAATTTCCCCGATAGCCTGGAGGTTGATGTCGCCAAACGGCTCCTGGAGGAGAATCAATATTTTGCCGTTCAATTGGGCGCCTTTACGGATCAGGGAAGGGCGGAGCAGCTCGTCGCTGAAGTTAAGGCGGAAGGTGAATATGCTTATATTGTGGAAACGACCGACAGCTCAGGAAGAAAATTTTATCGGGTCCGGGCCGGCCAGTTTTCCCGTTTGCAGGATGCCAATAAATTAAAGCATAAACTCTCGAGTTTAGGATACCCTACCCAAGTTTATCCGTAAGCATGCCCCAAAATAAAATTATCTTTCTCATCGGCCCTACGGCCGTTGGTAAAACAGAAATTGCGATTGCTCTAGCCAAGAAATTGAATGGAGAAATTATCTCATGCGATTCCATGCAGGTTTACAAAGAGGTTTCGATTGCGAGCAATAAGCCGTCTCATAAACAGCTGCGGGAGATCCCACACCATTTGATTGGTCACGTTTTGGTAGCAAAGAGTTTTGATGCGGCCAGTTTCCGAAAGCAGGCCACGACCGTTCTGGCTAAAATTTTTCGTAAAAATAAAGTGCCTATTATCGCTGGCGGAAGCGGGCTTTATATGCAGGTCTTGCTGGATGGAGTTTTTGAAGGATTGAGGGCGGATGTCAAAGTCCGCAAAAAGTTAGAAGAATTTGCCGCCCAAAAAGGCGCGGACGCCCTGTACCACAAATTAAAAGAATGCGATTCCGCAGCCGCCGCAAAAATTCACCCCCATGATCGCAGGCGACTGATTCGCGCTTTAGAAGTTTTTGAATTAAAGCAACAACCTATCTCGCAATTGCAGAAAATCCGGCAGGGTTTGTGGGGGCATTATGATATACATATTTTTGCGCTGAATCGCCATAGGGAAGAATTGTATCAACGGATTAATGAGCGCGTAGAGAAAATGTTCGAGCACGGCATCATCAATGAAATAAAAATTTTGCTGAAAAAGAAATTGAGTCCAACGGCTGGCAGCATGATTGGCTTAAAAGAAATCGGCGGTTATCTGCGCTTAGAATATGATTTACCGCGCGCGAAATATTTATTACAGCGCAACACGCGGCATTTTGCAAAGCGCCAGCTCACCTGGTTTCGAAAAGACAAACGGCTGCATTGGATCATGATTCTGCCGAATGATACGGCGGAAACGATAGTCAATGAAATTGTGGGAGATCTTGCCTCATGAAAGAAAAAGTCCTTTTAGCCATTGTGGATTATAAACGTTCTAAAGACGGTTGGCCCCTTGATGATGCCGCTCAAGAAATGAAGGAATTGGTTGCTGCCTGTGGAGGTGAGGTCGTGGAGCAAGTTTTCTGCCGGATTGATAAACCGGCGCCGGCCTATTTGATCGGCGAAGGCAAAGTTAAAGAGATCGCGGAGTTATGTGCCGCTCAGAATCTCGATACGGTCATTTTTAACCAAGATTTAAAAGGAAACCAGCAGCGTAACATCGAAGAAATTGTCAAAGTTAAAACGATCGATCGGACGCAATTGATTCTCGATATTTTTGCCCGGCGGGCCGCGAGCCAGGAAGGCAAGATGCAGGTGGAACTGGCTCAATTGGAATATTTATTGCCGCGCTTAGTCGGCAAGGGGGTAGAGATGTCACGTCTTGGTGGTGGAATCGGCACGTTAGGCCCCGGTGAAACAAAATTGGAAGTGGACCGGCGAAAAATCAGCGAGCGTATTTCACGCTTGAAAAAAAACCTCCGCGAAGTCGCCGCCGACCGGACTTTAAAAAGAAAAAAACGCCAAGAACAGGGAATCCCGTTGTTGTCTCTGGTGGGATACACCAATGCGGGAAAATCTACCCTGTTGAACCGTTTAACTCAGGCCGATCAAAAAGTGGAAAATGCTTTGTTCACCACTTTGGATTCGCTATCTCGGCAGTATATTCTGCCCAGCCATCAGAAAATTATTATTTCCGACACCGTTGGATTTATCCATGATTTGCCGCATCATTTGGTGGAATCGTTTAAGGCGACTTTGGAAGAGGTTAAGGAAGCGGATCTTTTGCTGCATGTCGTGGATGTGAGCCATCCGCAGTTTAAAAATTTTTATGAATCAGTTATTGACGTTTTGCGCCAGCTGGAAGTGCAAGATAAGCCAACCCTAGTGGTCCTCAATAAAATTGACCGCTTGGAAGATAAGAAATGGTTAAAAGATTTACGGGAAAATTTTGATTTTGCCGTTGCGATTTCTGCCTTAACCGGCGAGGGAATAGAGGATCTGACGGATGGAATTTCTAAGCTTTTGTCCCCCAAAATGGCCGAAATTGATGTGCTGATCCCGATTAACCGCATGGACTTGGTGAGTCTCGCCCATGAAGAAGGCCAGGTCATTGCGGTAAAATATTATAATGACACAATCAATATCCGGGCCATCTTGCCGGTTCATATCGCTGGGAAATTTGAGGACGTAAAATAGATTGATTGGGAAAGCAGGATGTTATACTTAATTTTGGCCGTTTGTTTGTGTTTAGGACCTTCGCGTTTGAATATAGAGTCTGTCATTCCCGCGAAGGCGGGAATCCATGCCTCTCGTCGAAGAGAAGCCTAATGGATTCCCGACAAAGGCATTCGGGAATGACAAACGCGTAAGTCCTAGTGTTGTTAATCCGACAGTATTAATCCAGGACTAGCCCAGATGTCAAAGAACGTAATTCTTAACGCCGTGTGCGAGTTTCGTGTCATTGCGAGCCTGCTTTTTAGGCGAAGCAATCTTTTAAACGATGCAAAGATTGCTTCGTCGCAAAAAACGCTCCTCGCAATGACACATAAAAAAAACTCGCACACGGCGTTAATTCTTATTATTCTTTTATTCCAATTAGGTCTCTTGGTAGAAGCTGATGCCAAAATCGTTGTCCCCGTGACTCCAGCTTTGCTGGCTCCCCATCAAAATGTGAAGGTGGTTGGACGTCGGCTGATGACAGATTTTGATGGGGATGGAAATTACACGCCCTACCTTATTAAGGGTGTTGGTTACAGTCCTTACCCCTGGGCCAGGCATCCCAGTGACTGGGGTTACCCCCTGGGAGATCCACGCCAAGGGAATCCGAACTTTCCTGCTAATATTTTTGATGATCCGGTGATATTGGATAATGATTTTAATTTATTAAAAGCGATCAAGGCCAATACTATCCGTATTTGGTCGGGCGCTGACAATTCGGATCCTACGCAGCCGGGGCGTTTTCCAGTTAAGCTGACCCAAAGGCTATTGGATAAGGCCGAACAGTATGAGTTGAAGGTGGTTGCGGGATTTTGGCTTGACCACCCGGGGGATTGGGTATGCTCCAATAACGGCCAAGGGCCGTGGGTGTATAATCAAAATGTTTCGTATGCTCCTGGTTCGGCGGACCGCGCGCGGATGAAACAAAAATTTGCTCAATATGTCCAACAATTTAAGAATCACCCAGCGATTTTATTTTGGGCTATCGGTAATGAAGAAAATCTTCACCTTCGCGATAGCAATCACGCGCGCGATTTTTATAATTTTGTGAATGAATTGGCGGGGGATGCCCATCAAATCGAAGGGCCTTATGGCCATCCGGTAGCGGCGTTAAGCGGTGATGTCGGATATATCGGCATGCCCGGTGTGGCGGATGATGTGACTATGTTTAATTTAGACATTTGGGGAATAAATATTTACCGCGGCTCCAGTTTCGGAAATCTTTTTGTCAATTATGCGGCGATTTCCCAAAAACCGCTTTGGCCTTCAGAATTTGGGGAAGATGCATGGCACACGAATGATTTTAACAATCCCCAAAATGGTTATGAAGATCAAACCACACAGGCCTTGCGGCTTTACAGTCTTTGGCAGGAAATTCAAATCAATTTTAACTCATCCACGCAAGTTGCGATTGGTGGTTCAGTAATGGAATTCGCCGACGAATGGTGGAAGCCGTACGAATGGCTCTGTGGTACCATGAGCCCGCAATGTAATTCCCAGCAAGATTATTTTGGGACAGGACCTGCGGATCTCAGCTGCCCCAAAGACGGCGTCCCGGACTGGACCCCTGCCTCAGCCGACCAATTCATTAATGACGAATGGTGGGGAATTTTTTTCCGTCAGAAGAATTCCCAACAGCCCAGCCACGATAGCATGATCCCCCGTCTAGCGGCTTATCTCTTGCAGTTGATTTGGTAAAACTCCAGTAGGAATTACAGCCCAGGCAGGGATTCTTTGGATGGCGGACTTTGAAGTAAGCTCTGGCCAGATGAGTTAAGGCTTTTTAAGAACCAGCTTTTATCTCTTTGAACAAATTCCATATAGACACGAGAAGAAGATAGGAGATTGTTATTAACAAAATAAGATATGGTTACATTAACCGCAGGAACTCCCTCTAACATCTGCCAACCTTCCGATTCCCAAGAAACACGCAATGGACCTTCTTGAGCCGCCAATTTTTCAAAATCTTCTTTTAGTTCTTCGGCCATCGCTTCTTTATTTAAGACTTCATTGTACATAAAATTTTCATCCAGCTGTACTAAACAGCCTTCCCGATCAGCTTTAGAAAAAGCGTCAAAATATTTTTTTAAAGTTTTTTCAATTTCCTTTTTTATTTTTCCCTCGACAGGAATAGCCTTCTTAGGCGGCTGAGGTGGTTTTTGACTTGACCAATTTTCTTTAAGCGCGGCCGCGTTTTGGGCTAGGGGCATATCGGAAAATCCTTGGATAAGCCGGTCCAAATAGGCAAAAGCCTCTTCTGCTCTAGCTAACTGCCAGTCCCATTGGGCCAGATAGAATAAAGCCTCCGGCTGAAGTTGAAAACCTTTAATATCCACCGCTTTCATTAATTCAACGGCTTTTTCGAAATTGGGTAATTTGTTCTGATATTCTAAAGCCTCCTGATGGGCTAAATAAAATCTTCCGTAGGAAGCAAATGTTGATTTGGGATATTTTTTAATCAAATTTTCTAAACGCCCCCCGACAGCGGGATCCCTGGAATACTGATTCAAAAAATCCATCGTTTCTTTCTTTTTAAAAAATTCTTCCCACTCTTTATCGCTCGCGGTATTGGAAATTATTTTAATCAAGATCTCTGCCGGCGGAGGGCTTGCCACAGAAATATAACCCAGATATTCCACCCGCAACGTGTATTCTCCTTCTTGAGGAAAAGCTAAGATGTTTTTTGTACGGTTGAAAAGAATAAATTCTTCTGATCTAAAAATTGCCCCCGGAGCGAGTGCAAGTAAAGGAATAGTTTCAACAATATAATTTAATTTATATTGTTCGCGGGAACCTTCTTTCGTTTGGATCCAAAAACGTAAAGTTTGGTTGGCTAATCCTGGTTGATGAAGTTGAATCTCTTTGTTGCCTTCATTGACTATTTCTAATTTCACTACTACAGGTTCAGCGACATGAAATTCTTCTTGCCGCAGATGAATCTTCAACTCAACATCCTCTTTAGCGATAGCAAAAGAAGTAAAAGATAAAATAAAAATAAAAACTATAACCAAAGTTTGGGTTAATTTTTTTTTATCCATCAACAAGTTCCTTTAAGGATTCCCGGGGTGTAACCGTGCCCTTATTTTCGAAATGCTTAATTCGGTAAATGTGCTTATACCCCTTGTATTCTGCGCCGGATTATCCGGAGGGCAACAGCTAGGGGCCATAACACCTCCCTGCGGATCAAACGGTCCTATAAACCCATCGGCATGCTCAAGATCAAAAAGATGTCCGATTTCATGATTTAAAATTTCTTGTCTTCTCATCTGGCGGCCAGCTCCTGCAGGATCTCCCCCGCCTGGCCCAAGCGGTGCTGGCGTCGCAATCCAGTCTCGAATGGATTCGGTCCCCATCATGACCCCTTGAGCAGGCGCATCTATCCAAGCAGTCGCCCGGCTTGTGCCTTCATTATCAGGATCATTGTCTCCGTCCCTCTCCATAAGATGAAATCCTGCAGGGGAAATAAATATATCTTGATCCATCTGGTAAGATCCTAACACAGAAACGATCCAACACCGATCTGTATTCAATGGCGAGTCCCGACTCGCATCAATTTGATTAAATTGGTCAATCCCATTGGAATTTAAAACAAAAGGGGCGTTGGGTGTATTGTGTCCAGTATCCAATAAAGGAACAATGTAGACAGGGGCATACGTTGTTTCAATGCCCGATGTGTCAGGATCGGGGACATCTGCGATTACTGTATCATCATCTTTTAAGGTATAGGGAATGCGCAGGTCCTTAACTTGCACAGAGGCCGTCGCAGCGGAAGTATTGCTGATGGTTACATCGGGGCCACCCGAAATACTTATCGTGCCACCGACAAAATCTGACCAGTCAACAGCTAATGGATCGACACTCGTAATATGCAGGGTCAAAACCCAGTTAACGCCATTATGAACTATCTCGGGTATAGTTCCAGCCATGGTTGAATTTCCAAAGGAATCATTATCTATGGCGCTAAATGTTACTGGCGTAATATTTAATCCAGTCATATTTTGAACGAAATCATTCCCATTTCCTTGAATAAAAAGAGGATCAGGCCGTCCAGAAATCGTGATCGTTCCATTTTCAAAGCGACCATTTCCCGGCGCCACATCCGACAAATCTACTGAAAGGTCGTCTAAATTATTATTCACAAATAATCTGTTCGCTCTGGCACTATCTCGCGGGGTCATGTTGACAATTTCGCCAGAAATTGCATTGCCCGTGACAACTCCCATTGAATCTACTTCCACGTGCAGGAAACGCCAGACAGTTAAAAGATCACTGGCGTAATGTGGATGCTCTCTGACTTCCCGATCGGCCAGTGATCCTGTCACATGATGATTAACAATCCTGAGTTTATCCGCATCACTCGCCCCTACTGCAGCATCATCATTTTCTAAATCAGTTAAGAAATCGCGGTCCCCATTACCCACAACACGGAAATTATCACCGGGCTGATGAGCGAAATGGAATTCAAACGTCTCTTCTTGGTCATCAAAATCTTGTTCCTTAATGCCGCCGACTTCTCCATCGAACAGGCCGCTCTTAGTGGGAACTAAACCTCGGTTATCTTCAGGAATAGTTTCATCATCAACCGGCAGACGATCTTTGGAAGGATCATCCACATCGAAGGAATCAAAATAAATTTTGACAGCCTCAATAGGCTTGACCGTCAGTTTAGCCTTCACATCCACTTTATCTCGAAAACTGCCTTCCATGGCGCCGCCTATCAAGCGAGCATCAGGAAAAACCCTTAAACCATTGACCCCTAGTCCTGCTGGAAAATTAGGATCCGCGTCTAAGGCATTATCGTCATCGCGGCTGTTATTTTTACCAATCCATTCAATTTTATCAATGCCGATGATGGTGAGCGAAACTTTATCAAAACAATCGGGCACCTGGTCGTAAGTCATCCTTAACTGCGTCTGGCGCTGGTCAGTATGCGGCTTGATTCCTTCCACATAAAGGTTAGTTAATAAAAAATCACCTTCCACTCGGAAATCATTAGGAACAATTAATGGTGAACCTAAAACATATTCTGTTGTCTTGTTAGCTTCTCTCCATACCTTGATATATTCAGCACCGGTGAGGGCTTCGAGGCGAACATTCCCCCGGTCAATATCTTTTGGTTTTAAACGTAAAGTCAGCTTCACCATTTCATCTTCACCAACGATAGAAACATCTGTTGTAGCCGTATCATACAGGGTATCACGGTCATCGTTATCCAAATTAACAAACGTTTGCGAACCTTTTTTAAATTCCTCTTCTTCAGGGATTTCTGATTCGGCCGGATCAATCACCGGCGGTTTATGAATGGCTAAATCCACATTCACAATGGTAATCCTCTTTTTATCGGGATCCGGTTCATCATCGATAAACTGCCGGCCGCTGTCTTTCGTGTTTAACATAACGACTTCATTGGGAATCGGTCCCGGCGGGACATCCGCCGGAGCTTTATAAAGGACTTTCCGCCCCGTATTGCCGTCCAAATAACTCCCCAAATTGGCCGCCCAGCTATGAATCCATACATCAACAATAGGAAATTTTTGAATATCCTCCCCGCATTCGGGATCTGCGCATTTCACGATTAAACGATCCACATCAGCGCCATGCCCAATCCAAACATCGGTACACTCGGGGCAATACATTGTGCCCTCCGCGGGTAGGACAATATTGTGAACAAGCGCAACTTCCTCCTTCCATTCAGGGAAAATTTCACAGGCGCAGGGCAACTCCGGAGGAATAGAACCGCCTGGAGGAGCAAAATCGGAAATACCGAAATCGATAAAATAGAAATCGGGCTCTTCTTCCCGGTGTTTGATCAGCATTCGGATTTTTCCCTTGTTTTCTTCATCAGGAGCTTTACCAGGTATATTATCAATCACTGTTTCAATAACGACAGGGTGTTCACCAAAGGGGAGGTCGTCCGGAGGGATGTAAATCACGGATTCGCCGTCATCGACTCGTCTACCGTTTTTAAAATTTCCCGGCCCCTCAATAATCTCCCATGTGTACTTGATCAAATCCGGAGAAAACACATTTTTGGAACGTATGCATACCCGTTCACCATTTTTCGTTTTTTCAGCCCGAAGAATGAGAATATCTTCATCTGCTCCAGCTGCTTTTAACTCAACTCTGCGTTTGTATCCCTCGACGGGAATTTTATAATCTATCTTAGGATCCGGAATATAGACGTATTTTCCTTCGATTGTTTGCCCAATAACCCATTCCTGATCAAGGTATTTACAATCGCATTCTTCTTTCTCTTTAGGCGGAGGATAATCTACGTCCTTAGGAGGCGGCGAATCTATATCTTTTGGTGGAACCGTAACTTTATCCGTTGTCTTAGTAACTGTCTCTTGCGGGATGTAAACATCTTCTTCTTTAGGCGGCGGAGTAACTGTTTCCTTGGGAATTTTTATTTTTTCTTTGGGGATATCAATGTCATCCTCCTTCGGCGGGATAATTGTTTCTTTGGGAGGTATCACCACATCCTCTTTAGGAATGACAACCGTCTCTTCTGGAATTTTAATGACGTCTTCTTTAGGCGGCATGAGAACATCTTCTTTAACTATAACTTTTTCTTCAGGGACAATAACAGTTTCCTCCTTCGGTATCACAATGTCCCCCTGGGAGGTAACAGTCTCTTTGGATAAAGAAGTAACTCTTGCCACTTTCTCCGTTAAAGGAGTGTCAATCATCCCCCTGCCGATTCCGATATCTTCCGTTTCTTGCGGTGGAATTGTAACTTTTTCTTTCGGCGGCGTAACGATTACTTGAGAGGTTGTTTCTTCGCCTATCGGAGGAATACATTTGTAATAAATGCCTATCCTGGTTTTCATGCCCTCACTGACCTTTCCTGCCGTAGGATCAAAATAGAGATTTTCAGGGTAAATCTCTTTTCTCTCCACAGGTTTCTCGCCGCAGGGAATAGAAAACGCGCAGCCTTTATCGGAACACGTCTCTTGGCAGATTCCCTTCGCTTTATTGAAGGCCTCTTCCTGCCATTGACTTTCGGAATCCTCAAAAGGCGCAGAAGAAAACGGCGTCTCAACGACGACTTTAAAACATTCACCGCAGCCTGATGGTTTTTCGGATACCGCTGCAGGTCCTGCCGCAGGCGCGTGCGAAACCCCCAAATTAGCTGGAGGCGGTTCGTGCGGTGCCTCCGTGCCCTCTTCCTGTGTCTCGGGAACGTTTGAAGGCCCTGAAGGTTGCGGTGGTTTAGGCACGGATGGAGGTTCTGGCGGAGGCTCGGGGGGCACGGTCCCATCAAGATCTATCTCTTCTTCCTCTGTAATTATAACACCTGGTCCCGATCGTGATCCTCCTCCTTGCTCAGAACCACCTTCTGGAGGCTGACTTGGGGGTTGGAGTTGGATACTTGGCCCTTCTCCTATTCCTGTTCCAGGAGTAAAAGGAGACTCAGGCGGCTTCGGAACACATCGAAAATAAATTCCTACAGTTGTTTTAATACCGGCGGTACGCGCATCTCCATCTTCAGGATAAATATCATCAACCTGTTCTGTCACGACTTGACGGGGTAAATCACATTCGTAAGCCCGGGAACAATTATCCTTGCCAAACTTTTCTTCACAAATGTCAATGGCTTTACTAAAGGCTTCTTTTTCAAATTGCCTACTCCAGGGTGGAGGGTTCCCTCGAGCACTTTGACTTATATCCTCGTTTGAACTCAGCTGCTCGACCACCACCAAAAAACATTCTTCACAGCCCGACGGAAACGTAGGCGACGGTTTTTGAGGAGTGCTGGGTAGCGGCGGGGGAGATTCATCTTCGGCAGGCGTCCGAGGCGTTGCTCGAATCTTATCCAAAAGTCCTTTCTTGATCATCGGTCCCTTGGGAGGGGGGGCTGCCTCTCCCTCCGGAGGAGGCGAACCGGAGGGCGTCTCGGCGTAGCCTGGGAGCTTTGGCACGGCCTCAGTCCACGTTTTATTTTTTTTATAAACTTCTGGACTAGCTGGTCCTGATGATGAAGATTCGCTGGGTGCATCTGCGGGATGACCAGGGAGGCCGCAGTTAGCATAGCCGTAAAGAATCCATCCTGTCAAACAACAGAGGATAATAAAAATAACCAAAACAAGATGAGAAAAATTTTTCATCAAATAGTTAAAATGAATCCTCTGTTTATCTATCGATTGAATGGATTATCCTGAGAACCATTCTGTTTCTCTGGATCCATACCCTCTACTGCCCCATCCGAAACGGCTTGAGGAATATTCATGATCTTGCCGACCGGTTTTGCGACCTCTTTGGTGCCTTCTGCGGTCTTATCCAAACCCTTGTTAACCGCCTGGCATCCTGCCGTCACAAAAAATATTAAGACAGGAAATAAGAAGAATGTCACTTTAACCTTCATAATTGATAATCCTTTCTTGGGATTCTTCTATTTGCTTTCTGTTAAAATCATCCCTCGGTCAAATCCTTGCCCCGATTGAGTAGTTGCTTTTGAATACTTTTCTTCAATCGAATTGATTTTTATTGTTCCCAGTTGCGTCCTTTCCGCTCCAAGTCTTTCACCGGTTACAGGATCTGTTAAAGCCTCCCCTTCCGCTAAAACATTAAAAATATTTCCTTCCGTGACTTCATTACGAGACCCAATATTGGTAAAAACAGTATCCCCTTCGAGCTTCACAATTCTTCCTTCAAAAGGGATTTTCTCTAGGCGATCGGAAAGAGCGACAACAGCCTTGTCAATCGCAATTTGAGTAGCCTTTCCTAAAGGAGTTTTTTTGAAAGACTCTGTCCCGAGATCAATCCCGCCCTTGTCAATGCCAATTTTTATACCCTTCGCGCTTGCTTCTCCCTCAACCCTAACCGAGTCTATGACCTGCCCTGAGGTTGAATCAATAATCCTTAAGATGACAGCCACATGAGCCTGGGATTTGCTTGAACCTAAGCTGATGCCGCTCACGCTAATGCCTGTGCCGCCTTTCTGGGTTTCGGCTTCAAATTCGCTGACAGTTCCTTTAATGAGGATCTGGGCCGGAATAATATTTCCGGTTCGGGCCGTCTCGGAGACAGCGGCTCGTCCACTGGCCGCAATGTCTTGCTCAGCAACGACATCTTCTAATGTTTGACGTTCAATAACGACAAACTTTCCGCTTTGAATAAGGGCATCAGCTAATTGGTCAGCCATTCCTGTTCCGATAGAAGCCTGGCCGGCCACATCCGTGTTATTTTCAAAACGTGATACCGCGATTGTCTTTTTTAATTGGGCACAAAAGCCATCTTGTGCCGAAACGCTTAGAAATAAAAATAACGACACGCAAAATACCATTTCTTTTTTCATATCGGTTTCCTTGTTTAGAACTTTTATTTGGATTTGGATAACTTTTTAATGAGCTGTTGAGCAATATCCCGTGACGCCATTTTGATGGCTTCTATCCCTGCGCTCAATTCATCAATGGCAGAGGCCGTCGCAGTGCCGCTTTCCACAGCCAAGATTTCACCGGTTTTGGTATCAACAAGACGGATATTGACATTGGCCCGCGCCGATTTCTGCAACGAACCCTTTAGCCCTGAGACTCCCTTGGCCGTTGCCTTGCCGACAATAATAAAATCAGCGTCAAGATAACTTCCTAAATTCTTTGATGACAGATCATCTCCCTCGACGGCTTTGAGAATTTCCTCTTTAGCCACATTCCCTTTGGTGGTGTTGGAAATCCCGCTGCCGACAACTTTAAATCCGCTCTCCAAAAAAACTCCCGTCACGGTAATATCGGCTTGCGAGACGCTGGTCCAGATATTCAAGACATCTTTAAGATTCCCGTAATAATCATAAATGAGGCTGTTGTCCACAAAAATTTGCTCATTGATTTTAATCATGACAACGGGTTTCGGGGAAAGCTCTTTAGCATGCAAGGGGGGGTGCGTCAGGGTCCCTATCAAAAAAATCAAAATTATCCTTCCAGCAATGGTGGGCATATGTGTCACCTTCCTTCGTTTTTTATTTTTGACAGCATAGGAAAGTATAAAACTTTCCTAGCTGCTAAAAACTCCTCTCCTATGCAGCAAAGAAGTTACGACGAACGAAGTGAGGAGTTTTCTTGCGGAAAAACATTTTTTCCAACTTTAATACATAGTAGCAAACAGGATTAAAAGGTCAAAAGAAAAATCAAAAAAATCAAAAAAATCAAAGGGCCGTTTCTTTTCAAGGTTGGCCATTGTTAATTTTTTAGTTAGGATATATGCTGTCTTAATTAGCATTTTGTCATTCCCGCGTCCTCCTGAGACGGATCAGCCTCCGGCTGACGCCTTTGGAGGAAAAGGCATTCGGGAATGACACTGAGCATAAGTAAAGAGATTTATGACTCACTACACTAGTACACTGTAACAGAAATTTTTAATCTTATATTCCCTCTCCCAGAGGGAGAGGGCTAGGGTGAGGGATAGAGAGATCAACGTCAATTTTCCCCTCATCCTGACCTTCTCCCAAAGGGGAGAAGGAATTATAACATCAGAAATTAATGTTACAATGTACTAGGAGAAATTGCTTTTAATAAATAAATGGTGTTGAAAACAGGTGGTATAATAGCCATGCAGATGAATATTTGGATTGTGATTATTATTGTGGCCGCGGTGGCAGGGATTATCCTTCTCTCCGGCAAAACTCCGCTTCGCAGGAAGACGCGGGAAGAATACCTGCGTGAGTTGGCACAGTTCCTGGAAGGGCAATTGTCCCCTCTGGAAGGATTCGAGAATTCCTTTAAAATATTGTTTCAATCTGCCGGCAGGGCATTTGAGTTCCAGGACATTGAGGAGAAAGGCTTTGCGGGGCCGGGCCATAAAGCTTTTTTGAGAACCAAAACTGACAGTCATCTGACCATCAGTTTTACGGAGGCGGCACGGCCGACCATCCGTTCCAATATTGTCCAGGCTTCGCAGATTGGCGAGGAAGAAGGCAGTTCTTTAATTATTCCGCGGGAGTTAAAAGAGTTTAAGATTTTTACTAATAATGTGAAGCAGGCCAACGCGTTATTTTTCGATGAAAAAATCTTGGATATCTTTGTGAATTTCAAGCAGCTCGATCCGCGAGGGCATTCGGTAGTGCCTTTTCGGGTCCAGGACGGCTGGTTGAGCTTAGAATTTTTTTCGGGTGTTGAAATGCAGCCAAGCCTTTTTGATTTGCAGCACAGCGTTGCCAAGATTGAAGATTATTTAAAAGATTTCCTATTTTTAGCCAAGGCCATTGAAAAAAAATGCCAGGAATTCAATCCGTAAAGCGCGTTTTATTGACCAACGCATAAATAATGGAACCTGCTGTTTTTCGGCAACCTGTTGATGCGTTGGCAGTACTGGCTTCCTCAAAGTTTCCATTATATTTTAGAGAAGTCAGTAGTACACTGTAAAATTAGTTCTTAAATTCCTCCCCCTTGATGGGGGAGGTTAGGTGGGGGTAAACATCGTCGAGAATCACCCTCCCCTAACCCCTCCCATCCAGGGAGGGGAACGATTATTTAAATTAGAAATTAATCTTACAGCGTAGTAGTAACGAGAAAGCGACGCAAAAGCGACGTAACTTGCAGTTGACAAGAAAAAGTCTTTTGTTATAATACCGCTTTAGCAATCCGACTAGTAGAGTGCTAAAATATTTTATTCCACTTCAACCGGAGGAGAATATGGGCCCGCGCAAAACAGATTATCGAGAGCGAAGAGATTTGGTTTTGGGCATTGTGGTGGATCAGTATATTAAAACCATCAGCCCAGTCAGTTCGGCGTTTATTTCGGAACAATTTCCGGTGGATTTAAGTTCTGCCACGGTCCGCAATATTTTAGTTGAGCTTGAGGAAGATGGTTATCTCACTCATCCGCACACTTCCGCTGGACGGGTTCCCACGCAAGGCGGTTACCGGTATTACGTTGATCATCTGATGCACCAAATTCAGCTTTTGGAAGAGGAAAAGGCCCGCATTAAAGCGGAGTACCAGCAGGATGTCGTAGTATTGGAACATTTATTAGAGAAGACATCTGAGGTGGTTTCTGAAGTGACCAATTACACCAGCATTATTTCGGTGGATGGATGGGATCATAAAATTTTCTGCCGGGGGACAAGCCGCGTTGTGCAATATCCCGAATCCCAGGATTTGGTAAAGATTCAGTATATTCTTAACGCTCTCGAAGAGAAGGAAAGCATCTTGGAAATTATCAACCGGGATCTGGCCCACAAAATTCAAATTTACATCGGCCGTGAGCTCGCCTGCTCGCCGATCAACGATTGTTCGCTGGTCGTCTCGGGTTATAGAACGCACCAAGGGACGAGCGGGCGCATTGCCGTTTTAGGCCCAACGAGAATGAATTACAGCCGGGTCGTCTCGGCATTAGATTATTTTTCCGAGCTGATGTGGGAAATTGTCTAAAATGGAAAGTCGCGGAATGAAATTTATGTCGCATAACGATAAATCCAATAAAACAGAGGGAACTGAGCCGATCGAGGAGCCAACGCAGCAAGCGGAGCAGCCGACGATGGCTGAGGCAGAGGGGGCTTCGGCGCAAGGGATCGTTGAAGGCAAAACCGCGGATTATGAAAAATTGACCGCGGAACTCGCCGACTACAAAGATAGATATATCCGTCTTTTGGCGGAGTTTGAAAATGTGCGTAAACGCACTGAGCGCGAAAAGCAGGAGTTTGTTAAATTTGCCAATGAAGGATTGATTGCGCAATTTTTGCACATTCTTGATGACCTGGAGCGATCGGTTGAAGCGGCGAAAGTCCAGCATCAGGATTATGCCGCGTTCTTAAAAGGGATCGAACTGGTCATGGCGCATGTGTATGAAGTGCTTAAAAAAAATGATGTCAAACCGATGGAATCCGTTGGAAAAAAATTTGATCCGCATTGCCATGAACCGCTGATGCAAGTGGAATCCAGTGAGCATGAAGATGGAACGATTGTGGAGGAATTTCAAAAGGGGTATTATTTAGGCGAGCGCGTGGTCCGCACCGCCAAAGTGAAAGTAGCTAAAGGAAAAACATAAATCAACGCCGTGTGCAAGTTTCGTGTCATTGCGAGCGAAGCGAAGCAATCTTTAATAG
>CAYHTV010000017.1:0-26110 GCA_964359575.1 uncultured Planctomycetales bacterium | reverse complement strand
TTCATATCACCAATCCTTACCCCTATTGACTTTTCATAAAAGTTTTGACAGTACCGGGCACCACAATATTATTATAATCCACCACTTCCGGATTAGCGTCATAAAACGCGGTATTGCGTATGCTGTTAAAAATAACCATATCGGGCTCGAGTTCTTCAACCTCTGAGAAATAATGTTTCGCAAGATAATAAAGGCTTTTAGAACTGACCCCATAGTTCAGGACTTCAATATTTTCCGTGCCCGCCTTCTCTCGCAGGGTTTTCTCTAAAACCGCGGGGAACGTTTCTTCATCGGCGCTCTCTGCCCCAAAGGTCGACGATCCCCCAAAAACAACAATACGAAAAACATCGGCCGGTTTAGGGATAGAAAATTCTTTGCCGCGGATCCCGTAAGAATTGACAGTATATTCCTTTAAACGTGAATTGTCTGGTTTATAATGCCCGGGTTTCATGCGATCAGTTTGGATATTCCATGGAATTTCATAAACCAATGTCACCCGTGGCCGAACATCATCATGAATAAAAATACGCACAAACGGCCGCAAAAACGGCGTAACATAATATGGCTTGAGATCTCTTCCCTTACGGATTATTTGCGCAACCGACAATCCCAGTTCAACAAAAAGGAACAGGACTAACGGAAAGACAATGGCGATAAGCCACAGGTGACGGTCGAAATAGTTATCTTTGATATTCTTTTTCATAAATTATCATTTGTATCCGCTCAAATGGAGATTGTGCGGCAAGCTCTCGCGGATCACACGGACCGGAAATTGCGCAAAGGCCGCATCATGAAAATCTAAATTTACCACATCTTTTTTCTTTTCCAAGATATATCTTCGGTTCATCTCAACCAACATCTGGTCCTTCTCACGCAAAACCTGCAGGGCTGTGCGGCCAAAATCATGACGATGCGCCCGAAAAATTGACAATGCATTAAGAAGGAGCGCGACGGTCATTGCGCCAACTAATATTCTTGAATACTCTTTCATATGCGATAAAACCATAATTAACATCAATAGAGTCGAAATATAAAGATAGCGCGTCTGCTGTGTCCCCTCCCACCACAAAAACCATGAAATGACAACTCCCCATGGAATCACGATGAACTCCCACCGGCGCAAGGCTGCATAAAAAAGATACAAGAATGGGCCCACAACAAGCAGATAAGGCAATCCCACGGGATAATCAAACGCGTTATTAACTCCTTTTTCTGGCACGGCTATAAGCCAAAAATGTTTGACAAAAGCAAAGAACGAGCGGCCATGGCCGTACTGACCCCTCGCCTCTTCATTTGTCCAAATATTTGAGGCCTGCTGAAGGGAGCGCCACCAGGCAGAGTCATAATCAATCTCTTTATTAATCTTGAATAACCCTGGTGCAGCCGGAAAAAACGGCGTACCAGAATAATAGAGAGATTTGGCCACAAAAGGTCCACCAACCAGAAGGCTCAAAAAAATAAATCCTAAAACAAATTTCTTGAGAGATCGGACATTAAATTTTTGCGAAAAATCCGCCGCAAAATCCGCAAACCCCACCCGCACGGTTATTCCCCGAATTCTTCTAAAAATTAAAAATATCACGATCAGCAAAATGCTCAAGAGCATGGTTTGAAATGGTATCAAAGGTTTAGACCAAAAGAAAAACGTAAACTCAATGACGGCCAAACCGATCCTGCCCTGTAAAAAACTGTCAAGGGCTGCCAGGAATAAATAACAGATGATAATATCCAGCATCGCGGTGCCCATCTGAATGCCAAAGTGATGCGAACCCAAAATAGCAAAAGTTATTATCATCGCGCCTTGACCTTTTCGTTGATTCCACAAACTGGCCAGATTGATGGCAACGAAAATTAAGCCAATCAAAAATAGAAACTGCGGGATTTTATTAGGAAGGACGGTAGCCAGCCAATAGGGTGCTAAAGCAAACTGAATTGGCAAAAGAAAAAGATCATCCGCCGCCCAGGGAATATGCCGAAACGAATGCAGGATCAGATGCTGTCTTGGAAGCATGATATGATAATTCATAGCATCTGTTTCTTGAATCAAATGCGGCGGCAAGAGGGCGGCCATAAAAACACACAGCAAAATAAAAGAACTTAACAGGACACCCGCTGTCCAAAAAACTTTTGTCGTCAAGGGACGACCCTTCGGGTCGCCACTTGCCCGTGGCATGAAACTACGGGCAAGTACTGCAGCTAAATCCACGGGCAGGCCCGTGGATTTAGCTTCCGTAATATTCTTATTGGCTAGTGCCCCTGCAACTATCTTCTTATCAAGATGAGGGGCACTGGTACCGTTTACCACTGATAAATTTCTCCCAATATTATTTAGTTGCAACGGTACTAATTCCAAATCCAGCGACATCCTTGGTAACGGCTGAGTTCTCAGGATATAGGCGGCACTAACCATGATAAACACAACCCAGGCCAAGGGACTCGTTTGACCGTAGCCCATTTTGAAGACATACAATTCAAGCCAATACAGAGGATAACCAGCTAACAGTAAAAAGGTCGGAAGATGAGCGATAGATCTCATGGGTTAGAATTTTTCCTTGATTTCACGCAAAGGATTATAAATTTGGAAATGGTTTGCACTTTTCCAAAGGCATGTTAGCATAGTGCCATTCTGACAACAAAAATCCGCCTCTGACTCTATGAAATTATCCGTTATCATCCCAGTCTACAATGAGAAAAATACCGTTGCCATGGTTGCGCGCGAGGCCTTGGCCGTGGCGCTTCCTGAGCCGCTTAAAAGAGAAATTCTTATCATTGACGACGGTTCAACCGACGGCACGAACGAAGAGCTCAAACAATTTCAATCTGATCCACGTGTCAAAATATTTTTAAACGAGAAAAACCAAGGGAAAACCGCGGCTGTCCGCTTAGGGATCCAACACGCAACCGGGGATATCATCCTCTTTCAAGATGCGGATTTAGAATACAGTCCCGCGAATTATCCGGATCTCCTGGCCCCTATTTTGAACCATCGAGCTGATGTCGTCTACGGCTCACGATTCCTTGGGAAAATCCAAAATATGACCTGGATCAACCGATTGGCTAATAAAATATCCATGTTGACCATCAATCTTCTCTATGGCTCCCAAATAACAGATTTTCATACATGCTTTAAAGTTCTCAAAAAAGAAATTTTAACTCAAATCCCTATCACCTCAAAACGCTTCTCCTTCGACACAGAAATAACTGCCAGACTTTTAAAAAAAGGCTATACGATTTATGAAGTGCCGATAAATTACATTGCCCGCAGCAAGGTGGAAGGAAAAAAAATCACCTGGGGCGCGGCTCTCGAAACATACTTTTTCCTTCTTAAATACTGGTTCTTCCCTGAAAAAGACTGATCCCGCGCAGCCTCCATTACGATCGCCTCAGAAAGATCATTGCTCTCCATACGACATACGCCAGCGTGACGATAAAAAAATACAAATCCCACTTATTCCATTTTTGTTTTAAGAACTCCCCGTCTTTGTTAGATCTCATATTTTCCATTTTTTAAGTTAAATTTTTCTCGGTGAAAATATTTTTGAAAAAGTATAAGCGATGCATAAAAGATACAAAGATCCTAAGGGCAAAGCATAACGTGTGACAATTGAAAAAAAAGAATAAAGTCCAGCATAAGTGAAAATAGTGAGTGAGACAAAAAAACATATCTGAACTTCTTCTGCGCTAGGTGTTAATTCATATAATTGAAAACGATATCGATAAACAGAACACAAAACAAAGATAAAAGAAAAAATCGTAAGAAACGAAACGATGAGTCTGAGACTATCCTTAAATAATCCCACCGAGAATAGACGGCTCAACCCTGCCGGATATTGAACAAAGCCGATTTGGGCTGATTCCCAAAATAGCATCTTGGGAAATTCGAGTGCTGTAAATAGCGTATACTGAAAAGGATGATCCAGGATTTTTTGAATAGCCAGGCGCAAGGCCTCTGTGTCTCTCCTTCCCTGGGGAATACTTTCCAAAGCGTCTGCCAATGGTCTTCCCCGTTCTTGGTCAGCACCATAAAAATCGGCATACTGGCACCGTTCTTCACTGAAAAATCGGCGGCAGACTCCTCCTCCCGGGATAGAAGCAACCTGTGACCAAAATATCTCCGCATTTAAGGGACGGCCTCTTTTATACGCATTGCCAAATAACAAATGGCTATACCGATCGGTGAATTCAAAATGACCATTATATTTCTTATTCATCCATTTAAAACCATTCACGCATGTTTGGACAATCATAAAAACGGTTATTAAAAAAATAAACGAGTTAAAAAAGACTTTCTTTTTATGTCTCAAGAGGGATCGTAGACAAAGTATACAAAACGGGATCAAAAACGCTAAAAAAACATATTGAAAGATCCCTTTATTAAAAATCGCTAGCACAAAGGCCATAGCCACGACCGTGCCCATCCCTACCGCGTGAATTTTCCCCTCACGTTGAATGTTGCGCCACGCCCACACGGCCGCTAAAATCAAGAGCGGTACCGCTGGGAAAACCATGATTTCCGAGAATAAACTCATGGCCGCGTTAACCAATCCCGGAGAAAATCCGAAATAAAGCAACGCGCCCGCTTTTATCCCTCGCGGAATACTCAATTTCCCCAAAAGGATATATAACAAAATCTGCGTAATACAAAGACTTATAACCTGAAAAATTTTTTGTATCAGTTGGTAAGAAATCCCAAAATGACTAGCAATATCCATCGAAACAGCAATTGTGAAAGGATAGAAAGGTTCTCGCTGCGGACCATTTTTAAAATATTCCCTCCACCCTTGTTCATGAATGGTCTGACCAATTGCCTCATACCCTAACGCATCGAATACCACCGTCATCTTTGAATAAAATATCAAATAAATCCAATAAATTAAACAAAACCCCGAGACAAAAAAGAGAGTTTTATGGTTCCGCCACACTGATAGAATTTTCGTAAAAGTTTTCAAAAAAATTTTCTCCCTTGAGCAAAATATTTTTTCTCGATTCTTTTCTTGGACAAAAGAATCGCGTTTTGATAAATCTTCATCAATTGCTGATAATTTTGTTCGGCTGTATAGCGTTCCTCAAAGATACGCCGGGCATTGGCACCCATCGCATTTAATTCTTTTTCATGTGTCATAGCCCAGTCGATCTTTTGAATGAAAGAGGCAATGTCCTGGGGTTCAAAAAGAATTCCTGTCTTGCCGTCTTCAACAATTTCCGCCAAACTTCCTAAACGGCTGGCCACAACCGGTACTCCGCAGGAGAATGCTTCGGCAATCACCCGCGGGAAATTTTCATAACACTGCGAAGGGACAAGGAGCAATTTTGCTGTCTGCATATATTCCTGGCATTTTTCTGAAGAGCAATGGCCTAAAAACTCCACATTTTTGATACTCTGATTGTGCGTTGTTCTTTCCATTTCCTCTCTCAGCGGCCCATCCCCGATAATTTTAAGCGGCAGCTTGACGGACCGCCATGCTTCCAATAAAAATTTCACGCCCTTTTCTTCGCTCAACCGTCCGATATAAAGGGCATATCCGTGATCTTGGCGTTTAAAAACCGGCGGCGATGGCGTAAAATTCGGTTTGACGAATATTTTCTCCTCGGGAATTCCGGCTTGAATAAATTTCTGGCGGCTAAATTGACTCAAGACAATATGCGCATCGATAAGATCAATCCAAGTTCTTTTTTTCCAATGCGTACGGAGCATCTTAACAAGGGCGGTAGTCAAAAAAAAAGAGCCGCGGTAACAACGGTGGTAAACTCCCTGCCAAAGCGACTTTTTTAAACAATCCTCACAGGCCCTATGGTCACGATAAAATAAAGCATTGGAACAAAGAAGGCGAAAATTATGCTGAGTTTGTACAACCGGCACGCCTTCCTCACGGCAGGCATAATAAGCGGAAGGTGTCACCAAAAAAAAAATATTATGAAAATGAACGATCTGTGGTTTCAACTCTTTAATTTTGTCTTTGATGTCGCGGTAGGTTTTGGGGGACCAAATCATTTCGCGCAGATACTGGATCTTTTGAAAAAATCGAAGGGAGTTTATCTCGCTATTATGACGCTCATAAAAACTCACATCATGTCCGAAATCTTTTAACAATTGAATTTCAGCATTTACCACACTGTCTTCCCCACCCGGAGACTGATAGCGATTATGCACGATAAGGATTCGCATATGCTTTCATTGTTTTTCTGGTTGAGGATTGAATTTTTCTCATGAAACTCTCTGCCCAAATTTGTTATGATAGGCTAAGGCGATACCCGCCAAGGTCCAAAAGGGAATCGCATTGTAAGGAAATTCCAGAAAAACAAGAAAATTGGATAAAATAAACCAATAAATAAAAATGCCGGAAATAAGTACGCCAACGAAAGATTCTTTTTTTAAGAAATTTTTAATACCTGTCAGTAAAAACAAAAACATAGCAACGACCATGCCCAAACCTATAATTCCCCCCCTATAAATAATGTGTAAAAAAGAATTGTGTGGCGTGATCCACCCATCTCGCAATATCTCGGTTTGTGTCCAGTTTAAAATCTCAATAGAGGTTGACCGCTGTGGCCTGCCAAAATTCATACCGAACCAAGCTCCATGCTTGAGAAATTCATCGATCATATCATTCCAAATTACTAATCTAAAAAAACTATTATTATAGACATCATCAATGTCTCTTCTTTTAGCTTTGGGAGTTTGATTTTCTAGTGGTGTCTCATTTAATGTCCAAGCCTTTAAAATTGTGATTTCCCCTTTCTTGCCAAGCGCTTCAATATGTTGGTCTATTCCATCCAAAATTTCCTTACGCTTTTTTTCAGAAAGAAACTGCTGTTTATAAAAAAATTTCTTATTTATTTCTTCAATCTTAGCCTTAGCCAAAACCTTGTTATTGGGCGCCATGTTCCCTAAAGTTTTGTTTAAGTCTTTCAAAGAATTATCCGCAGGAGCAGGGATCGGCTTTTGATTATTTTGATTTGAATTTGGACTTATTTCCTCAGTACGATCATTAATGGGGTCATTTTGAACAATTTTATTCTTCTGCGCCTCTGGGACAGGATCTCTTTTTACTACTGCGGTCACTTTATTTTCTGGCTGCTCGTTTTTTTCATTTTTTTTACTTAATACATGGTTTATATCTCGCTCTGGGAAAGATAAATTTTGCAGCCTTTCATTATTCTCTCGTCTCAATTTTTGAATTTCTTCTTTGATGGCACTGTCCTTTCCAATAAGCTTGACAGGTTGAAGATTGTGTGTAGGGGCGGCCGCAGCAGATTGAATCGCTTCCTTGATCTTCTGATCTCGCTCGGCTTCGATCTTCTTAAGTCCAGCATGGTATTCTATGGCCTCTTTGTCCTTGAGCTCATCCACATTTTGTTTCAAGGAAGCTATGATCGCCTCATCGTCTGATTCTGATACGGGCATCATTTTTTTATATCGATTCCTGATTTCCCCTTGGAAACTAATCTCTTCCTCAGAATAAAGATTAGTCTTCAATTTTTGCGGTGTGAAATCTTTTCTTTTAAGGTTAATATCTTTTTTCAATGCTTGGTAGCCGTTAATAATTTTGGGGAAATTTATTATCGAGTCCGCAAAATTTCTATCAATAAACTTACCAGCGAAAAATCCAGCGATGAGAACACCAAAAATAATGAGAAAAATTTTATACCAAATCCTAATTTTACGGTTAATCTTAAACCAAGCAAAAAACAAAAACGATAACGCTGTGACATGACCAACAAACCTAGCTCTTCCTCCTCCCTGAAAAAAGAAAAATAAATTAAAAATACTATCTTCTGTCCCCCAGCTTTCATATTCCGGACGGATGATAATAAAAGGCAAGGAAAAAAGTTTAATCCATTTATTCTCAATTTTCAGGACCAAAATCAAACTTAAACAAAAATAAGGAAAAACATAGTAATTATGGATTCCAACGACCCATTTAGTAAAAAAAAGAATTAATAAAAGACTTTTTAAAAGTGCTTGGGAGGAAAATTGTATTCTTTTGGCAAATTCATATCCCAAGAGGCCAAAAATAATATAATAAAAAAGCGCGGCATTGCGAAACGACAGCGGCCCCCACAACACATAGCCGTAAACCGCTTTGATTAAGATCCATCCAAGAAATAGCGTATAAATCCCGTAATACTTATTCGCTTGGGGAGGGTCCTTCTTCCATTGCCAAATCAAAATAACGAGGCATAGAACCAATAAAATCTCACTCACAAAGACAGGGAAATCTAAAAATGAAAAACGTAAATGCAGATGAGAAAAGGTTCTTTGAAAAGCGGAGGCAAGGGCGCAATACAATCCAATCAAAAACAATCCTAAAATGGAAGGAAAATTTTTTCGTAATATTATTTCCTGAAGTTTTACTATTCTAGGCATAATAAGCCAGCCCTGCAATTTTAATATGCTGATCGAGGTACGTTTGATGCTCTATTGCGCTAACCGTATAATTCTTTTTTTGAGTTGGCGGACTAAATCTTGTCTGGCAAAGAAATAATATAGAAAAAATAAAATAATCTTGGGATTCCATGGATCATTACGCCACGCCTGTTGAAAATTGACCCTCACTTTTGCCAAATCACCCTTTAATAAATACGCCTGTGCATACCGAAGATAACAACTTGCCAAGGATTGTTTTTTTAATAACCGGCCATAGAGGGCATGGGTATTAAAGAATTTCTCTAAAACGTGTACTTCGTCCTCGTAGGATTGATCGAGATAACTAAACGTATGATTACCTGTGACGCGGTATTTTGTCAATGGTTGATCAAGATACCCTGCTTTCGCCCGGCTCGCCAAGCGCAGCCACAGATCCCAGTCCGCCGGGGCGAATACGCTCTCATCAAATGGTCCAACCTCATCCAAACAGGACCGCCGCAGGACCGGCGTTGAATTGCAAATATAATTTCCCTGCAAAAGACGCTTAACAATCCAACCCTGATGGCGGCTTTGGGGATGTGAATACTTGCCAACGACTTCTCCTTTATCATCAATAAAATATGCTGCCGTATGGACAAAGCCAACATCCTTATTTTTTCTTAAAAAATCTGCGCATAATGCAATCTTATTTTCCATGTAAAGATCATCGCAATCGAGAAAAGCAATAAATTCTCCTTGCGCGCTTTGAAGACCGCGGTTGCGGGCGCTGCATGCCCCTCCATTTTCTTTATAAATATATTGAATACGATCTGTAAAACATGCCAGCCGCTGACGTGTTGAATCTGCTGAACCGTCATCCACAACGATAATTTCGATATTCGGGTAAGTTTGAGATAATACACTCTCAACGGTCTGAGCGGTCAATTCGGCTTTGTTGTAGGCAGGAATAATGACACTGACTTTTTCCATAAATAGGCGCTTAAATTATTTATCTTTATTAGTCTTGATATATTGCTCTAAGGACACTTCCCAGTTTGGCATATTATTAAGCCCCAAGAGATCCAACTTATAATTCCGCAGCATCTCTGAAGCGGCCCGCGGAGCCGGTAAAGGAAACTGTGCGGAATTAATCGGGACCACGTTGACCTTATTTTTCAATTCCATATATTCAACAATTCTCAACGCCATGTCATACCGCGAACAGGTCCCTTGATTCGCCATATGATAAACGCCATAACGTCCCGCGTTTATCACATCCAGCAAATTGCTGGCAAAATCCTTGGTGAATGTCGGACTGCCGAACTTATCGGCCACAACCTGCAGTTCCTTTTTTCCATCCTTCAATTGCTGGACAATTTTATACACAAATTTCTTATCGATTTCCCATCCTCCGACCATCCAGCCCGCCCGAATAATAAAATATTTACGCAATAAATTCCGGATGACAATCTCGCCCTGCCATTTGCTTTCTCCGTACACACTGACAGGGCGGGGCACATCAAATTCCGTGTACGGCTCCCTTTTATCACCCGGGAAAACCGCGCCGGTGCTGATATAAAGCAGCGGGATATCTTCCTCTTGACAGACCAACGCAATATTTTCTGTCCCCAAGGTGTTAACTTTAAAAGCATGCTCAGGCCTTTGCTCGCATAAATCCACGTTAGTTTCTGCCGCTAAATGAAAAACATAATCAGACTTTGCCATGGAAATTGTTTCTCTGACTTTTCGATAATCGGTAATATCGAGCAGGGACATTCCTGAAAGCGCGGGGCGCGCATCGGTTAAAATCAGCTTATGCCCTTGCGCCTCAAGTTTGGGAATGATCGCGGCGGCGAGCATCCCAGAACTCCCAGTGAGAAAAATTTTCATATGCCTTGACTCATTCCCCATTCAAACCAGTGATTAAATTATTAACCGCGTCCATTTCCATTTTAATCCGCGCCTCTTTGGCATAAGACCCGATATGAGGGGTAAGGATAACATTGTCTAGGCCGGCCAATGGCCCTTGATAAGGCTCTTGAGTAAAAACATCCACCGCGGCCCCGGCTAATTTTTTTGCCTTCAAAACCATAAAAAGCGCATTCTCATCGACAATCCCACCCCTGGAACAATTGATTAATATAGCATCTTCTGGCATCGCTGCCAATGCCTCTTCATCAATTAAATTTTTCGTTTCCGGAGTCAAGGGAACATGCAGCGACACAATGGGACAGCTTATAAGAAGGTCTCGCAGATCAGCCTTGCGCAGAAAATGGGCGTCAACTTTTCCGGCAATAAAAGGGTCAAAATAAGAAATACGTGCGCCGAGGGCATCTAACAATCGGGCGACCTCACGGCCCACGTTACCTAATCCGACAATACCGACATTCTTGCCAAGGAGCACACTGCCCATACGTTTCTGCCACATTCCGCGACGAATATCACGATCCGCTAGAGAAATCTGTCGCAACAGATTCAAAATAAGGCCAACGACTAATTCGGCGACCGCCCGCTGCGGCCCATCGGCTGTTTTAAATATCTTGATTCCTCGCTGCTCACAAAATTTAAGATCCAAATTGTCCATCCCTGATCCGCAGCGGGAAATAATCCGTAATTGAGGAAGCTGCTCGAGGATTTCCTGATTGTAGGGTTCCGTGCCGGCGATGACCCCCAGGCATTCTTGGGCCAAGGCAAGCAACTCTAGCGGCTTGAGCGTCCGTCCCTGCTTGTTCAAAACAAAAGAGCACCCATGCCTTTCTAAAATTTTTAACGGCTGAGGATCAAATTGACCAAAGGAGCTCGTTGTAATTGCAATTTTTTTTAACATGGTAATTTTTTGATTTTTAATACTTTAGGCAGGAGTGCTAAGGAAAATCAAGGCCGTTATCGATTCATGGGAGCTCCCAATGTTTTTTCCTGGGCGGCTTCTTCAAAATTCTGGCTTTCCTGATTCCAGAACCGAGCGACAAACTCATCTTTTAACTCATGATAAATTTTATTTCCCTCGGGCGTATTTTTTTCAGCCCGTTTAATATCCGGCCAGCGCGACTTGGGGAACTTGACATACATGTTAAAAGTACGCAGCAGCCCATTGATTTCTTCCTGAGGGAATTGGGGCATATTTAAAATCGTTCCGTTGACAAAAATCGAATGAACGATATCAGTTTCTTTCGTGAAGCCCAGCGTGTTACAAATGGCCCGTAAGGGTGTGCCAGCAAACGGCGTAAAGGCATAGGCGTTACGGTCTGTGGCGTCAATATTACGATTAAGCTCAACCGTATCCAGGGCAAGTTCATAAGTTTCATAGGGAAATCCCATGATATTGTTGACGCTGTAGGGAATCCCTGCCTCATTGACAATTTTGAAATTAGTGATCATGGTTTCATTGGTCACTGGGCGTTTGACCACCTCTTTGCGGAATTTATCGTTGCCGTGCTCAATACCAAACGAAATACGCGCGCAGCCGATTTCCTTGAGCAATTTGAATTTCTCATAGGTCACCGTCTCAATTCTCGTCTGGCACCAGAACGGTAATCCGATATCTTTGTACATTTCGGCGAATTCTTCAAATTCACCCGGCTTCCAGGAGAAAAAAGTGTCCGCCCAGAAATAGAGATACTCGGCCTTCATTTCATTTTTATAAAAAAGCAATTCCCGCCGCATATTGTCAAATCGTTTGCGGCGCAGATAAGATTTGCCCTCTTCTTCCTGGTACATCCTCATTTGGGCTGGCGAATTACAAAAAGCGCATTGATAGGGACAGCCGCGGAATGTCTCAACCGGAAACATCCTCCAAACCCTTCCGCCCATCGGACGGTAGAATCTTGCCTCCTCAAAGATTGACATATCAATGAGCGGATTTTCGTTCATATCAATCATATGAGTGGGATTGGCCTTAACCGTTCCATCGGATTTTTTTATCCAAAGATTTGAAACATCATCATAATCTTGCCCCTTCGAAAGACGTTCGCAAAGAGTCTTAAGAGCATATTCACCTTCCCCCTTGCATACAATATCAATTTCCGGATAACTCAAGGCTAATTTGGGAGCAAAGGTGGCAAATACCCCGCCTAAAATTGTTAAAGGCCGATTGGCACCCAAACTTTTGATCAATTTAACTCCGAGCAAAAACATGTCTTCCGTCGCGGAAAGGGCAATCAAATTCGGGGCAAAATCAGCCACTTCTTTTCTAAAATCGTCAAAGACATCAGTCGTTTTAAGAGAAATTTCCTGGGGCATTTTGAAAGGGCGGGCCATCAACTTTTGGACCTTCATCTGATCCGAATCGGCTTCGGCGTGATCATCACCCAGACGCTCATAATACGTCGTATCGAACAGCTTAACCGTGAAACCATTCTGCTTGAGCACCGCCGACAATAATCCTATCGCCGGGGGCAGCATATTCATTCCGCGTAAATTCGGGTAAACAAGTAAAACTTTGAAGGCCATATGAACTCTCCTATGGGCCTTTGTACAACTAAAGAAAAAAATTTGGATTTATCATTGAGGAGACAAAGGCCAATATTGACTACCTCAATTCTTTTGGTTCTACAAAGGTCAATAAAAAGAAATAATAATCATAAACATCTTCGATTATAGCAAAGCCTCTGGGTGTGTATATCTTTTTCTCAATTCATTCTCTCAGAATAATTTTCGCTCTCAACAATAGCTTTCACCAATCCCTCAAGCGGATAAAAATCGGAAATGACTTTTAAGATATCTTTCAACCCTTTAAATGGATTCTTCTCTCCCTGACGAACCCGGCCGATGAATTTGACCCCTGCTCTCGCAGCTCCTTTATAATCATTGATGGAATCCCCGACAAAAACCACGTCCGATTTTCGCAGCCGGTTCTCCTTAAGAATTTTTTTAATAAGCCTGGACTTGGGTATGGGGGAACCGTATACTCCCTGAAAATATTTTGCTAATCCCCTTTTGTTGACAATGAACCTCATTTCTTCTTCAGGCGTACCAGAGACGATAAAAAACAGAAATTTTTTATAATACTGTTTCAAAAATTCATACGCGCCAGGCACGTATGCCGACTGAATAACCGCAGCCAGGGAGTACTCGCTGAATTTTTGTCCTAACTGCAGAGATTCCCCTGGACTTATTTTTTTTTTAAAAAAACGACGGTAAATATACTGGAATTTTTTATACCGGCTTAAACCGCCATTACGCACATGATACTCAAGAATTTTGTCCACATGCTCGGGATAAATCTCAAACAATTTCCGAAAGGCCTGTATTTTTATGTCAACCGATTCACAGATCACACCATCAAAATCAAAAATAATGGCTTTAAGCATATCTTCTTTTAAGAAAATCTTCTTTCCCCGGTCGCTTCAGAATGAGCGGCATTGCTATTCAGATGCTGATCATACAACTGGCCTAAAATGTGAAGGATGCCTTGTCCCATATCTAAATATTCATTGCCTTGAATTTTGGTAGCTATTTGCGGATTAAAAACATAGGGTGTGATTTCGTAATGTTCACTGCGCTTAATAGGCAGGTATTCAATCTCAATATCATTTTTTAGTATCTCTTTAATCATGACCAAAAGGTCTTTGACTTTCATGCGCTCGTTGCCGCTAATAATTACTCGCCGGTTGTTATAATCTTCATTTAATATATCTACGCTTAGGCGGGCCGCATCTTGAACATGGATATATTCCCTTAATTCTTCACCATCGCCCTCTCGGGTAATTTTCTTTTCTTCGATGGCTTGTTTGAGAATCCGGTAAATCCAATTGCGTTCATCTGAACGCAGTCCATAAAGCGACCCATACCTTAAAATGGTAAAATTCAAGCCATAAACTTTTTGATAGTCTTCAATGAATAATTCGCAGGCTTGCTTACTACTGCGATAAAATGATCCGGCGTCACTGTAGACATACACCGAGCTGGAAAAAATAAATCGACCGACCTTTGCTGCTCTGGCTGCCTCGAGGATGTTAATATTTCCCAAAACATTCACCCTGGTTGTCTCAACCGGACGTAAGTAGGCCTCATCAATATCCGCCAAAGCAATAAAATTGTAAATGATATCAGCGTTTTGGGCAGCCTGCCTGACCGCTTTTTCATCCAGGACATCCCCTACGATCATTTCCTGATCTTTTTGTATATAAGGAGACGGGACTTTATCAAAAATAACCACCTTATACCCCCGACTGGTAAGGACATCCGCTACATGGCTTCCTAAAAATCCCGATCCGCCAAAAACAGTGATATTCATGTCTATCTCCCTGATTACAAATACGTTATGCTCCGAAGTTAACTGGATGTACTGCTCGATAGTAAACGGTGATATTATACACTAACAAGTTGGTTTTCCGCAGCGATTATTTTTTCACCTAACGCTTGCTTTAGGGCCTTCAAAAACACCTCCATTTGTTGGGTATCCCCAATATTGACTCGGATGCAGCATTGCAGCGGTAAAAAATCAAAACCCGATTTGACCAAAATTTTTTTATCTTTTAAGAATTTGGTAATCTGTAACGCCTTTTCCTTGGAACCCATATCAATCAGCACAAAATTGGCATAACTTTTAAAATATGGCAGCCGCATCGCTCGCAGCTGCTTTTCTAAATACCTCTTGCCCTCTTGTAAAACTTTTAAATTCTTTTTGATAAGCGGAACATGATCCAGCACAATCTCTGCAAACTGCAAAGCGTACGCATTCGTTTCATACATGGGACGGACTTTATGCAAACACTGAATCATATCTGCATGCCCCAGAGCATAGCCTAAACGGGCCGAGGCTAATCCCAAAGCCTTAGAAAATGTCCGGGTCACCACCAGATTAGGGATGTCCCTTATCAAGGGTTTTACGGATTTGGGATAAAAAAGATAATACGCTTCATCGATCAAGATGACCGCATTGGTTTCGGCCGCTTCCTGAATAACTTTTTCTAACCCCTTATGGTTCAGGACCGTTCCCGTCGGACTGTTGGGGTTGGCAAGACAGACCAACTTGGGTTTAACGGCCTTAATTTTGGCAACAATCTTATCTACCGAAATACTCAAGTCATGGTTACAAAATATTTCTCTTAACTCGGCATCAAACATTTTGGCGTAGACATAAAACATGGCATAACTCGGACTCAAGAGTAAAACCCGATCGCCCGGCTCAACGAAAACTTCGAAAACCGCCTTAATAACGCCATCGGAACCGGAACTTAAATAAATATTCTCCACAAAACATTTCTCGTATTGGGCAAGCTTTCTATAAAGGGAATCCACCTCGGGATAGGCGGAAACAAAATCTGCCGTAACCGCTTTCTGTAATTTTTTCATCACTAAAGATGGAAAAGGAACAATATTCTCATTTTTATCCAGCCGCAGATATCCCAAACGGGATTCTTCGGAATTCTTAAAACGCGTGAGCTTCGATAAATTGGCTTTCAGGGGCAACATTTTTATACCACCACGCAGCGCTGGCAAGGATTCACGCATGATCGATTTTTTTTTAAGTGCTGTTGACGCAATGCCTCATAGCTTTCACAGCGCCAAAGCTGAGAAACAGATTTTTCTTTCACAGTGCCAACGGATAAAAAAGATTTATAATCGGTATCGCAGGGATTGACTTTTCCGTCATACCACACAAACATCCGCCGCCACAGATCCGAGCACGGTGTCGTGACTTCCTTCAAGGGCGCTTCATAAACATTTTCCCACGGATTATAGGCAACAAAGGCCACCTGATCCACAAAATTTCCCCATAAGCCCACCATCGAATCCATATCCTGATCCTCCCCAAACATCACACCCGAAACCCGGGTAATAATTTTGGAATGCGGATAATGCTTGTTCTTAATAAATTGCAAAAGCTTAATATTCGCCAAAACTTTATCCAAACTCCCCTTGACCCGCAGCTGGCTGTACAGCGGCTCCTTGGCAGCATCCGCTGAGAACACAACTGTATTGACCCCGCCCGCCAGGATGGCATGGCAATGCCGCTCCGTGAGCATCGAGGCATTGGTATTTAACTTCAACCCTAGAAATTTCCCAACGCAATATTCCAACATGGCATCAATGTCTTTGCACAATAACGGTTCGCCGCGGGAGGCCAGCGATAAAAATTCGACCTTCCCGGCAATCTGATCAATGACCTGTTTAAAAAACTCCAAATTCATCGCCCCCATAAAACCATTGGCTTTAGCGGTAAAGGCCGAGTCCGTTTGATAGCAAAAAACACAGCGGTAATTACAAACCGAAGTGGGCTCAATCTGCACATAGGGCGGAAAATCATCCAATTTCTTCTGCTGGGGAAAAATATCATACCGGTAACGATAAAACATGTAACGGCCAATATCTTCATCTTCTATTTTGGATATCTCATCGGTGATGTTCTGCGAAAGCGAAAATTGTCCTTCCCTTTTCTCTGCGCCGGCCAGATCGCTCACCACCGCTTCCAAAATTTCTTTTCGGTGAGAATCCGTCAACGAACTTATTGCCGCCCAGCAACCCTTCAAAATCCTCTGGGTTTGAAATTCCTTATCCACGCCCAGAGAAGAACGAAAGGTCTCAAAACTGCGGTATTTTTTATATAACTTTGTTTCGGTCATTCAAGCATCCTTTGCTTCTGAAATTCTTTATATCTGAACTTCCAATAATTCCAGCAGCTTCTGCGGCACATCAGAATTTTTATTGAAATAAAAAAACTTATTAATCACCTGATCAATTTCTTCCCGAGGCACGGTGCCAGTCATCCCGGGACGGCAAAGCTCCAACACCTTATTTCCCAACTCATCAGGCGAATTGACTGTGCGGATCTGGTTCATGGCAATATTTCTTAACGGCGACATATTGATCCACTCCGGCACATTGACCAGGACAATCTCGCACCCCAATGCCAAGGCAATCAAAGAAACGCTCGATTCTCCGACAATAACAATCTTAGCCTGGGCCAGCAAACTCTCAGGGGAATCCCCGCGGATTTCAAACGGAAAATTCTCACGGCGGAGCCCCGCCAGTCTCAAAACATCGTCAAGATTAACAAAAGGATGCGGCTTGATCCATACTTTAATTTCCTTGACGTCTTTAAGCGCCTGATAGACGGTCGCTAAAATGGCACTGCTCTCCTGGGGGCTGATCGAAAAAGCTACCACCACAATATTTTCCTTCGCGGCGGGTATTGCGGGAAGGTCGATCTTTAAATCTTCAAATCGAATGGCCTCGGCAATCATCAATCGGTCTTTCGGCCAGCCGGATTCCAGCATATACTGATACGGCAATTCACCGTTACAGATAATTTTATCGGGCTGCGCGAGAGGATAGGCTCCGCGATGTCTTGTTTCCATCGGGCTATTGAAATAATTCAATAACATGCTGGAGACCGTGGCGTGTTGATAAGCAAAAAAAGGGATATTCGATCCGGTGACTTCTCTGGCGGCAAGCAGCGCCTTCTCCCAGGCATGCATTTCACAGCAGTATAGGCATTGTTTGGCCTGACTATTCTTTAAAAGCTCTTTGAACATTTCATAAAATAAAAGCCCTTGATACCCCTGCGCGCCGACAAATGAGGCGTGCCAATCATCTTTAAAAAGAGAGTAAAAATTACAGTCCTCAAAATTATGCGCCCGCGCAATGGCATTCTCAACGCGCAGGAATTTTATTCCCAAAAAAAATAATTTCATTAAAACTTTTATTTGCCTCCGCATCGAACAGGATTCTTCCAGAAAATAAATATTATAACCTTTTTTAATAAAATCCCGGGCGTATTGCAGGGCCTCGGGAATGGTACAGCTGCCATTTTGGACATTAAAAAGAGCCCACACAATCTTGCGATTTCCTCTCTCCAAAGCCTCTTGCAACTGAGAGTAAAGTTTGTTTTTGAAAACACCTGCCTGGGCATGGGTAGTATCAAAATAAGGATAAGGCCCCACCAACATCAACTGATCCGGATCACGCATCCGGCGAGGAATTCCCTTCATCGCTCGACGAATCTGTCCAAAACGGCCGTACTGACAAACGGCAAAAAATAATACGTGCAGGGCATGTTTAAGGTAATGTCCCCGCTGCAATTCTTTCATTCGATCCTTCATCCCATTCAAAATTCTTGCAGGAACAGTGCGAAAAGAAATGCCGTGTTTTTGGACATACGCCTTTAAAGCGTTTTGTAATTTTTGACTCTTTGAGGCGAACAAAAGAAAATCGATTTTTTCTTTTTTAAGAATACTCAATATCGTTTCCAGCTGAACCAGGCGGTTAAAGGCCTCGGACTTAAAAGTATTTTTTTCGGCTATTAAGCTTAACCACCACGCTGAGAGACATCCATCAATCGCGAACCATTCTTTTAAATTTTGACCCTTGTGTTGAATTTTCTGTGGCAATTGGGCAATAAACTCCAAGTATTTTGTTCTTAACTGGTCTGCGCTTATGTTCAAAAGATAAGCCGTTTCGCGGATTTCTAAGTCGCATTTTTTAGCAAGGAATAATTCTTTCAATCGCGCGGTCAAGGCATGGTGTGAGGTCAGGGGGAACAGAATCACCCGATCCCCAGCGGCGATGTTCAAAAAAGACGCCTCCGCGATCTTGATCGTAGAATCGTAAACTATAAGAAATATTTTTTTCATGTTCTTCACACCACAGGTGTCCTGTAAAACTATATGTTTCGTCGATAAATATTTAAATCTTGCAGTCATGTCCACAGTGTCATTGCGAGCGAAGCGAAGCAATCTTTTCAAAGATTGCCACGTCGGGCTAAAGCCCTCCTCGCAATGACACGACTATAATAGATCAAATTTTAACCGGACAGTTGTGTCTTCACACAACCCGTTCCATCAACCACGGATGATTTTGGTTTTCATTGTGTTTTACGAAAACTGAACAATCTCACATAAGGAATAGAATATCCCAGTAATTGGACAACCGCTTCGGGTAATTTATGAAACAACAGTAAACGGTCTTTCAGTTCTGTCACATAATCCTTCGTTTTTAATCCTTCGAATTGAAAACCGTTTTTTTGGGCGATCGCGATAAGTTCCTTATTGCTATAGCGGTATCCGTGATGTTTCTTGATGACCCTTTTCTTTTGGCCTTTCAAGAGGGTTTTGAGAAACGCCTGAACATGCGCATCCCAGCGTACTCCCCAATTGTCTATGAGGGTGGTATACACATTATCTTCCGCTCCCCCGGGGTCAACAATAAATCTTCCCCCGGGTTTCAAACTCTCAGCCACATGAGAAAATATTTTATACAATTGCTCCGCGGAAAATAAATATAATACATTTAACGAAAGAATATAATCGAATTGCCGCGCAAAAGGCTTCTCCATCACATCATACCGGACAAATTTCATATTTTGAAAAAGGCTTAAAGTTTTATCTTGGCAGTAGTGTTCCAAATCACTGCAGACGATATTGTATCCTTCTTCGATAAGAAACAGCTCATTCGAGCACCGTCCGCTGCCAATCGAGAGGCCCATTTCTTCCTTTTTTAAGCACTCCTTTAACGCTTCATGATAACAGCGGTAGCGTCTCTCGGCCCCCAGCAAATACGTCTGAAAAAAATCTTCTTTACTGGCGTATCCTCTGTCGGTTAAATACCCCCCCATAGTTTTTTGATGGTCGGCGGATCCTTCATCCTTTTCTAATCGCATCGAGAGATCGTCTTCGACCACTAAATATTTGTACCAGGTCCGCATGACTATTTATGATTCAAATTCTTTTTGATCCAGTATTCCGTCTGCGCAATTTGAAATTCATAATCCACATCGCATCCACCTTCTTGAATGAGTGGATAAATCTTCCGCCCCATCCACTTCTGCGGCAGAAGGCCTTCTTCTAAATGTTCCAGGCACCGCGGCCGCACGATGGATAACCCCATATCCGCAAAATACACATCGCCCTGCGAATCCCGGTCGCAATTCAACTTTTTAGGATCACCAAACACTTCAAACGGAACGAAGGGATGTAATAATCCGTCAGGGCCAATCCGGCGCGCCCGCAACGGGCTCCACATGTTGTATTTTGAAACCGAAACCGCCGAGTCATAAGAGGAATTTTCACGCAAAACGCGGACGCCTTCGTCAATCACTTCTGCCGTGACGGTGGCGGAATTGCAGTGCAAAAGCACAATCAATTCCTGAGGTCCTTCACGCTTGCTGATTTCTTCACACCCATGCACAAAGACATGTTCGCCCAAGGCCGTTTTGGTGCAAAGATGATCCGGGCGATTGATAATTTCCACAGCGTTCTCCCGCGCCAACTGCATAAGCTGCTCGCAGTCCGTTGAGAGATAAACTTTATCAACCGATTTTGCATTTTTCGCGGCATCTAAAGGATAAAACGACAAGGGTTTTCCAAAAATAGGATAGGTATTCTTCCCCGGGAAACCAATGCTGCCTTTTCTTCCTATTAATAATGCGCTGACCATATCAGACAGACTCCGATGATAATTTTAAGGACCGTGAGAAACTTTTCAATACTTGCTTAAGCAATGTTTTCAAGCAGCTGCGTTCTGTCCAAAAAGAACGCGGCAAATTTTTCCAGAAATACGGCTGATTCCAGGAATCGCAAAACAGCCGGAAAGCGCCGGAAAAATGAAAAGAATACGAATTGTTAATAAACCATTCCGCTGCTGCCACAAACTTCTTCTGAACAAGAGTGGTTACGATTTCTTGCGACACGTCCTCACCAAAAATTTGCCAACGACTTTTGATATCCCATTCCTCCAAGAAAGAAAGCATCTCTTTCGTCCCTATCCAACCGTTAATAACCAATTGCCTGTTAAGCTGGCCTTCATGCCGCCGCCAATACAGAATAGCTGTTTCATCAAAACCCGTTATGCCAAACGGCATAATGCCGAACGCCTGGCTCAGGTCAATGGCGCGGTGAAATCCTCCGAATTTGATAAGCGCTTCGCGCCTTACCGTCAGAATCGTACCCGGGGCATTAAACATCCTTCCGCCTCTCGCATGATCCAACGCAATGATATGCCCTTCACTATAGCGTGGTCGCTCATTATAAATTTTAGGAGCGTTCGTCATGATCTGACCGTTGATATCGATACTCACAGAAGAACCCGCCGCCGTCAAACATGCGGGATTTTGGGCAAACAAGCGCACCATTTTTTCCGCATAATCATCGGCAATCATATCGTCGTCGGCCTGATACCAAACATAATCCCCTGTGGCGGCTTTCAATCCCGCATTCAAACAGGTATCCAACATCTTCTGTGGATCATCGACGCTATATTGATTTTCCTTAAAATAAATCAACTTAATCCTTTTATCTTTCGCCGCAACGGCCTGCAAATATTCTACGGTTTCGGGCGTCCCACCGTTACTTACTAAAATAATTTCCTGCTTCTCATAAGTCTGGCGCCGCAGGGCATTGACCGCTTCTTTCAGTAAAGCCGGCCGATAATAGGTGTCGAGAATCGTTGTAAAAATGGGCACTTGGGACATAATTTATTTTTTGGTTCTTTGCAATTCTCAAGGGGTGTTTATTTATAAAATGGTCCAGCCTATCCGAGTTATGCTTTTCCATGCTTATAATCTTAATCCAGCCGCAATTTCTCCACGCCATCGATTAAAAAATGCTTTTAATTCTTGCATCGCTAACGGTTTGATGAGCATAAGAATATCGGCAGAGCTTGAATCAAACGTATTGACTCTTTCAAAAGCCACTCCCAACCAATATAAATCAAACCCTGGATCCTTTTGTTTGGCATCGTTAATCAATCGTTCTCTTGAGAATTTTTTTTCTTGAATTAAAAAATAAATATCAATAAAGTCTCTTAATGTTGCTCTTCCAAATAATGCCAATAATTTATTCGAGGCAATATCGGTTAAATTATCAACGTTGAGATGAGGAAAATCGGAAAATCTTTGAGTTTGTTCAAAACGAAAGGTAGAATCTAAAGCCAGATGAATGAGTGTTGTTTCCTGATCTAAGGTTACAATCAATTCGACAAATGAATGGAGCCCTCTTTGCCGCTGGCATTGAAATCCATTGGCTTTTAAATGATTTTCAAGCTGAAAGCTGAAGGAACCGACAATGTCTCCAGCGGAAGTAAAAAAATCAAGATCATTGCTCTGCCTATGCTTTAAATAAAAATAAGCGAGAGCCGTGCCGCCGGATAAATAAAACTGGTCACTGTCTTTGATCTCGCCAAACCTTTGAAGAATTTTTTCTTGAATAGAATTAATGATTTTCAATGAAATCCTCCCAGAAAGCTCGAACTTCCCAAGGAAAAAATCGCTTAATTTTTAAAAAGACTTCTTTAAACTGTTTAAAATCAATAACCTTTAAGAGAGTCATGACATCCTCTTTTCTCCCCTTAGTTAATACCTGCTGTATATAAAGTTCTAAGTCGGCCGCATTAGACAAATCTAAAGCAACGTTATCTTTCAAAAACCAAAATAATTTTTTATTAGGCGTGATATTCATTGGACAGCCCTTCTAAAATGGATTCCCGTAAAGACCGGGATCTTGCCCCCTCGCCCAATCCCTCATTTATTTTCTTATAGCCATCGTCAGTGAGGGGAATGGTTCAAAAACGAAAATCTGCCAGTCAAGGTATTGTCGCCTCAGTTCTTCGAGGGCCTTGACCAATGGAGGTTTTTGATATTTTATCATCCACTCCACTTGATCGCGCTGCTGGCTTCCCCCTTCAAAAATCATAACGCCCTGCACTTTATGCGACCACTGCTCAAAGATCTTGCGCAAGGTGTCACCGTTATTTGAAATATCAACGTGCAAATAATCCACGCTATCGAATTTCTTATAAACTTCAAAGGCATCGGACCGTTCAACGGCAGCGATATTTTCGAGGCTCGTCATTTTGATACGCTCTCGCACATTCATAAAATGCTCATGATGATACGGATAATCCTCAAAAAGATCAAACCCCTTGATCGTGCCCTGCTTGTTATCGCGCAGCCCGCGGGCGACCGTGAGCAAACTAAAACCCTGCAGGACCCCAAGTTCGACACAGATTCTTGGCTTCAACACCCGTGTTAAGGCGTAAAAAAAAAATCCGTAACCATGGTCTTTATAGGAGGACCACGCCTGTTCGATCGTCTGCTGATCATCAAAAATTTTTTCCTCTAAGCTGGATGGCAGATACACGGTGATATCTTGCAGCAACTTATTTCCCTTAGCGACCTTTGTAAAACTTTCATGCTGCCAAAAGGGGCGCCCCCGAGGGAAATCTGCGCCCATAACGGCAAAAGCTTTGCGTAAATCGGTTAAACCCATCAGACGAGTGCTCCTTTGATGGCCCCATGAGCCTGCTGGATCAATTGGATTGTTTCTTTAATGCCTTTGTCCAAATTTCCACCAAAGACAAAGCCCTGCTGCTTAAAACGTTCATTCGCCACTACGTAAGATAATTGATTCATAATCTGGGTATCAACATATTTGATCATCGTGTTGGGAATAACCGCGGATATCACCTGAATAATATCCTGAACCGCGGCATTGGTCGTTAAAATATTATAGATACTCCCATCAAATAAATCTTTTTTAACAATAAATCGCGTGGCTCGGACGCAGTCGATAATATCCAAATACGGACGTTTTTGCTGCAAGGCTGTCTTCCAAACCGTCAGGGGCTGTCCCATCGCTGCCTGCCAGCAGAATTTATTGACGGCCGTATGAAACCGCATGCCGACGGAAGTTCCAAAAATCGTTCCAAATCGGCAAGTGATAAATCTTAATTGTTCTTTTTCCCCTAATTCCGTTAAAAGCCGCTCGGATTTTAACTTGGCTTCGGCGTAAGGACTCTGCGGTTTTAATTCTTCCAGGGAACAGTTTTCATCCACGACTTCATTCTGCGTTCCATAAACGCTCGTTGTCGAGGGAAAAAGTAAACGGCATCCATTTTTGATACAGGCACGGGCCACTCTTTCGGTTCCGAGAAAATTGACCTTTTCTACCTCCGCCGCCTTTTCGAAACTGGAAGCCGCGTCGGTAACAGCCGCCAGGTGGATGACGACATCTATGTCCCAAAAATATTTATCCAAATCCGCGGTGCAAATATCGTCTTCAATAAATTCAAAATGAATTCCTTGGGGCAAATGAAATAAAGACGGATACCTCTGTGTCGATAAATTATCAAGGATAACAACTTTATCAAACTCTCCTGGTTTTAATTCATGAATCAACCGCGAACCGATATGCCCTAAGGCGCCTGTGATAAACAAATTTTTCATCCCTAACCCTCGGATTTTACCATGACTACATTTTGTTTATTGAGATAATGCTCCAAGCACGGCAAAAAATAATCTCGCGTTTTTCTTAAGCCAACCGCGACATCTGTCACTGGCTGCCAGTTCAGGGTACGTTTGATTTTTTCGTTACTGATAACCGCGTCACCGATTTCAATAACCCTGCGATCCGCTGGCCAGACAACGGATTTGACTTGACCCGCGCCGATGTGCTCCACAATTTCTTTAGCGATATCCAAAACAGAAAGATGCGTATCTCCAACGGCAAAGAAGACTTCCCCATCCACTTTGTCTGTTTGGGAGGCAAGGATCAAGGCCGCCACACAATCATCGATATAAATTAAATTGCGCAGCTGATTTCCCTTACCGTAGACCGTGATATCTTTTCCCTGCAAGGCCAGCCCGATAAAATAATTCACGAAATTAAAATCACTGCTGTGAATAGCCGCGCGCGGGCCAAAAACATTGGGCAGACGAATAATCGACGCCCGCAGATTATACGCCCGGCTGTAAATCAAGACATACTTTTCGGAAACACTTTTATTGGCGGAATAAATATCCGTTGGGAATTCCGGATGATGCTCATCCGCTGGACTATAATGCGATCTTCCCAACTGGGTGGTTGTCCCGATATGGATCAATTTCATATCGGGATTGAAATTCCTCACGGCTTCCAACACATTCAACACACCCTTGCTGTTGGCGTCCAGATCGAGCATGGGGTTACGCATCGAGAACGGATGTGATGTGGAGGCGGCACAGTTGAAAACAATATCTTTATTACGAATGTGTTCACAAATATCTTCGGTATTTAAAATATTCCCTTGAATGAGCTGTAGAGAGCTACGAATATCATGAATATTATAAAGATTGCCGCCAGAATAGGGATCGAGGGAATCATAAATTGTCACCTCTGCCCCTAATTCAAGACAGCGATGAGCGATATTGCTGCCGATAAAGCCTAATCCGCCGGTAATGAAAACCTTTTTCCCTTTGAGCGAGGGCAATATCGTTTGTGTTTTTTCTTCTTCGCCTATTTTCATAAACCACCCAAAATCATACAAACCAGTTGTATCCGATCTCTTTATCATCCTGCGCGAGGCGGATTTCCTCGCCCAAATCATAAACACCTGATGTGGCATAAATAATATGCATCGGCCCCTGCAGACACTTGTAGCCGTGCGCCACCCCCGGCGGAAAGAAATACGCTTGCGGCGGGTAGCCCTCCCCGGCTAAAAATTCCATGGTCTTACGATAGGTCGGCGAATCCACCCGCGTATCGTGCAAAGCTACTTTGATTGTCCCACAGGCCACATAATTCCATTGCGACTGGACCGCGTGCACATGCCAAGCCTTGACCACCCCCGCTAAAACCAACGAATGACTGAGCTGGCCGACCGTGACCGCTTCTTCCTGAGTCCGCAGGATCTCGCGGAAAAATCCTCTTTGATCGACATGGCTGGCAATGTTCTTGATCACCACGCCGTCAATTGTCTGTCCTTGTACTCTGGACCCGGTCATGTTCATCCTCCAAGAAAACTCCTCACTTCGTTCGTACTGATTTTCCCTTAAATATTTTAGAGGAA
>CAYHTV010000016.1:20133-26223 GCA_964359575.1 uncultured Planctomycetales bacterium | reverse complement strand
GGATCAACTGGTCGGATATCGATGTGTTATCGGATACGGGGATCAATTGGCTGGACTTGGATATTTTTTCGGATGCGGGGATAAATTGGTCGGATATCGATGTGTTATCGGATACGGGGATCAATTGGCTGGATTTAGATGTTTTGAGTGATATGGGAATTAATTGGTCGGATATTGATGTGTTATCTGATACAGGCATCAATTGGTTAGATCTGGATGTTTTAAGTGATATAGGACTGAATTGGAGCGACCTGGATGCGTTTTCCGATGCTGGTATTAATTGGTTAGATTTGGATGTACTGTCCGATGCTGGGATTAATTGGTCAGAAATCGATGTGCTCTCAGATACGGGAATCAATTGGCTGGATTTAGATGTTTTATCAGATACAGGAATTAACTGGTCCGATATCGATGTGTTATCGGATGCAGGAATTAACTGGTCAGATCTTGATTCTTTATCAGATATGGGAATTAACTGGGGAGATATCGATATCCTTTTTGATACAGGCATCAATTGGTTAGATTTAGATGCTTTGAGTGATGTGGGGATCAACTGGTCGGATATTGATATCTTAACCGATGCGGGAATTAATTGGTTCGATCTGGATATTCTTTCTGATATTGGTATAAATTGGTCAGACATGGATGTGTTATCTGATGCCGGCATCAATTGGCTGGATGTGGATGTTCTCTTCGACAGGGGCATCAACTGGTCTGATATCGATGTGCTGTCAGATACCGGCATCAATTGGCTGGATGTGGATGTTCTTTCCGATGTAGGGGTCAATTGGTCGGATATTGATGTGTTATCAGATATGGGTATCAACTGGTTAGATATGGATGTCTTATCTGACACGGGCATCAACTGGTCGGATATCGATGTGTTATCGGATACGGGAATTAATTGGTTAGATTTGGATATTCTCTCGGATGCCGGCATTAATTGGTCAGATATCGATGTGTTGTCAGATGCCGGCATCAATTGGCTGGATTTAGATACTTTTTCCAATATTGGAATTAACTGGTCTGATATTGATGTGTTATCGGATACAGGGATCAACTGGCTGGATTTAGATATTCTCTCGGATACCGGTATTAATTGGTCGGAGATTGATATTCTCTCAGATGCCGGCATTAATTGGCTAGATATCGATATTATTTCTGACACCGGTATCAACTGGTCGGATATCGATGTGTTGTCAGATACCGGAATCAATTGGCTGGACATAGATGTCCTTTTTGACGTAGGTATAAATTGGTCAGATATCGATGTGCTCTCGGATACTGGAATCAACTGGCTGGATTTGGACGTCCTTTCCGATGTAGGAATCAACTGGTCAGATTTTGATATTCTTGCAGATACTGGGATTAATTGGTTAGATTTAGATGTCTTTTCTGACGCAGGTGTCAATTGGTCAGATATTGATACCCTTAGCGACGCGGGCATTAATTGGCTCGATCTAGATATTCTCTCTGACGCCGGGATTAATTGGTCAGATATTGATGCGCTTTCCGATGCCAATATCAATTGGCTGGATATTGACGTGTTATCGGATGCAGGCATTAACTGGAATAATTTAGGAGCCTTAACGGATGCCGGGATTAATTGGAATGACATCACAGTGTTATCAACAGCTGGCATTAATTGGGATGATATGCAGATCTTGAGCACTACGGGGATTAATTGGATAGAAATTAATACGTTAAGCCTGGCGGGAATAAATTGGTCGGATATCGATACCCTTTCGGATGCTGGGATCAACTGGTTGGATATTGATGTGATAAGTGATACAGGTATCAACTGGGCCGATCTTGATGTAATGAGTGACGCCGGTATTAATTGGCTAGATATTGAGGTTTTAACAAATAAGGGAATAAATTGGACTGACTTATCTATTATGGGAACTTCCGGAATCAATTGGGATGATATTTCTTACATGACAGGAACAGGTATCAATTGGGCGGATATGAGCAGCTCAAGCCGAGCCGGTATCAATTGGAGCGATATCGCAGCTATGAGTGCTGCTAATATCAATTGGAGCGGGATTGCGTATTTGGCAAATAATGCACAAACTTTGGTTAGCAATGTCTCAAGTATTTTAACGGCTGTTAATTCACTCAATACTATAATAGGAACAACGAGCGATATTTCAACCACCAATACTTTATTTGGTAAAGTTGCTCAAGTCTATGCAGCGGTGCAAGGGCTCGGAGGCACAACACTCTCCTCAAATGTTTCCAGTATTTTAACTAAAGTAAACACTTTAACTACACTTGTGGGCGCCACCTCCGATGCTGCCGGCACGGCTTCGGTCTTTGGGGATTTAGCCACTGTTAAAGGGTATGTTGATACAGTCGAGACTTCCATTGGTGTCTCAACAGATACAACCTCAACCTCGACGCTATTTGGCAGTCTGGCAAATTTAACCACTATCAAAGACAATGTGAACAAGGCGAAGAGCAGCGCGGGCGCTGCTCTCGCAGAGGCAAAATCGGTACGCGATGAAATCGGCGCTAAAGGAATGACGCCCAATGTTTATCAGCACATCAAGAAGTTAGATGACGCATTAAAAGAATTGACTACAGCAGCGCAGACTATTTCGGAGAGTCAGGTGGAATCTAAAAAATTGACCTCGGAAATGCTTAACACATTAACCAATTTTGTTAATGAAAGTGCAAGGGCATTGGGATTAGGCGGAGGCGGTGGTGAGGGAGGGGAAAGTGAAAAGAGCGGTATTCAAGTGGAAGGATTATCGGAAGGCGAGGCAGGCGATCCTAATAGAGTACAAGCCAAGATTGATGAAATCAATGCTAAGCTTGCCGCTATTAAGGAATCGGTCGAAACAAATCAAGTCGTTGTCAAAACATGGTTTGAGAGTGGAGACTAGAATGCGAATCCATCGATCAGTTTTTTTAAGTTTTATATATTTATATATATTCTTAGGAATTTTTTTGTATCCTTTTATAGCATGGGCACAATTGACATTTAATCTCGTTGCAGTTAATGCTTCAGATGAGAAGAAAATAGTAAATGTCCGACAACTTTTGCCTCGGGAATTGGCAAGAGAAGACATCATCGATGTGGGACCTTTAAAGGTGGATTATGATGTCGATCAGGGGGCGTATTATGTTTATGGCAATATTGAGTTTCAGCCAAAAGAATCAAGAACCTTCAAGGTTGCCGTGCAAGATGTTTGGATCATCAATGAGGAGGAAATTGATATTTTAAAGAAACAGTTAGATGACAATTTGGCCTTGCTGAAGGGAAAGGAAAGTTATGATGCTGCAGTTCGGGCGAAGGACAGGATCATCGCGCAGCTCGATTATATTTTGACACAACAAGCGAACTATTCTCAGAATATTGAACGGCGCATTGAGGAATATCGCTCCTATGCCAATACTCTTGAGGATATTCGCACAAAGGCATTCTCTTTGGATTTTCTTCAGCACGAAGCTAAAGGGACCATGGAAGAGGAAGAGGAAACCAAGACCATTAAACTTGTCCTGGAAGTCAAAAATCCTTCAGCCAAGGAGGAAAAAATATTTCAGCAGAAGCATTATTTACCCAGAGAGATTTTGACTGAGCATATTATTGACGCGCAAGGATTTGAGGTGCACTATGATGTGGAAAAGCAAAAATCTTATCTCTCCAGTGAGGAGAAATTTAAGCCGGGGGAAGTAAAACAATATGAAATTGTTATTAAAGATATATGGCATCTCTCCGCAGGCCGTCTCGATGGGATAAAGGCACGCGTGGATATTGCCGTAAAAGAAATCCAAGGAACCGTTTATGAGGCGAGCGGGAATTATTTAGTAAATAAGGTCAACGAGAACATCGAAAGGATATTAAATTCGCAAAGCGAGCGCCAAGCCGTTCAAGAATATATCGGGACATATCGGGTTAACAAGCGGCGTTATGACAGCGCAGAAAAGGACGTTCAAAAACTGGAACAGATGCTGTCAATCGTCCGTGCGAAGAAATTGGAGGAATTAGAAAAAGGGAAAGTCAAAAATATTCTGCAGAAATTAAAAGCCTTGCGCGGCTTAGCGACTTTATCGGAAGCTGTCTTTAAGAAAGGGATTTCAGTTACCAACACCTGGCGTTTTGTTTTTGCTACGATTATTTTTCTTGTCATATTTACGGCCTGGCATTTTATAGTTTGGGTGCAGCGATCGAAGGATTTAGGGGATGGATCCGGGGGGTTAAAACCCGGAGAAAGAATAAAGGAGGTTCCTAAACCCAGTGCGCCGGAGGTCAAATAATCGATTTTTAAGAAAGAATTTTAATTTTTTGTGAATTTTAGTTTTTCCTTATGCTATATTACTTATAAGTAAATGAATATAACATTCTGTGATGTAAGAAGTTAGATACATCTTAAGAAAGAATTAAGGAAAGCAATGGCCGATTTACGTTACACCGAAGAGGGACGAATCCGCGTCATCCGCGGATGTATTGTGATTGTGGAAGGATTCAAAAGCTGTATTAATGGACAAGTCATCAAGTTCGGTTATGGGACCAAGGGAATTATCATTGGTTTCTCCGAGGATGAAGCGCAGGTTTTGATTATCCGGCAACAGGAGCAACTTAAAACCGGTGATCGGGCTATTGCCACCATGGAGCCTTTTGAAACGCCGGTGGGGGAAAATTTTATCGGTCGCATTGTGAATCCCTTGGGCGAAACCATGGATGGCTTAGGTCCATTAAAGCAGGATGCGATGTATCCCATATTTATTCAAGCCCCATCTATTTTGGATAGAAAAGAATTAACCAGAACGCTCGAAACCGGAATTAAAGTTGTGGATTGTATGATCCCAGTTGGTTTTGGTCAGCGCGAATTAATTCTCGGTGATAAAATGACCGGAAAAACAACAATTTGCACTGACACAATAATAAATCAAAAGAACACTAGCGTTTTGTGTATTTATTGCGCCATTGGGAAATCTCACTCTGCCTTGGGGAAAGTGGTACAACTTTTTCTGGATCATGAATGCTTTAAATATACGACGATCGTTGCTGCCTTGGCCTCGGGCCCTCCAGGGCAGCAGTATCTCGCCCCTTATGTCGCTTGTTCCATTGCCGAATATTTTTTGTATAAAGGAAAAAATGTTTTTATTGCTTTTGATGACTTTACGAAGCACGCCTGGTCATATCGCGAAATTTCCTTGCTTTTAGGCCGGGCCCCCGGACGCGACTCTTATCCGGGAGACATTTTTTACCTGCATTCTAAGATGATTGAGCGGGCCTGTTTTTTGGAAGATGCCAAAGGTGGAGGTTCGATCACTTTTTTCCCCATTGTAGAAACGTTAGAAGGAGATTTAACTGGGTATGTGCAATCCAATCTTGTTTCAATGACCGATGGACAAATTTATTTAAGCGCTCCGCTTTTTGGGGAAGGCCAGAAACCCGCTGTGGATTTGGGTTTGTCGGTCTCGCGGGTTGGAAGTAAGGTTCAATGGAAAGCTATTAAGAAACTCGCTGGCCCCTTGCGTTTGGAATTTTTGCAATACCGCGAAGTTATGCGCGTTTCCAAATTAAAAACCTCCGGCCAGTCTGAAGAGATGCAGGCCCAGTTGAAAGGCGGCGAGATTCTAACCGAGATCCTCAAGCAGGATAAGGACAGCCCCTGTCGATCCGAATCCCAAGTCTTAATCTTATATGCGTACACGAAAAAATATTTGCACGAATTGACTATGGATGAAGTTAAGAATTTTCAGAATAATATTTTTGAATATGTGAATAAGCGGCACCCTGAAGCAATGAGTAAGATGCGGGAAAAAAAGGATTATGACGATGATCTTGCCAAGATCTTCGATAAAGTCATCAAGGAGTACGTTGAAGAAGTGAAACAAGCGCGGCCGAAGGAGGAAGCGGAAGAAGTTGAAGGGGAAAGTAACGTGGGTGTGGATACGCTGGATAAAGCCACCTCGAAGAAAAAATAAAGCCATGGCGTACTGATTTTCCTTAGAATAAAAGATTAACATATAGAGGAAATCAGTACAGTCATTGCTCCCACTGAATAGATTTAAGGAAAGCAATGGCGTACTGATTTTCCTTAGAATAAAAGATTAACATATAGAGGAAATCAGTAC
>CAYHTV010000016.1:0-20033 GCA_964359575.1 uncultured Planctomycetales bacterium | reverse complement strand
GAAATCAGTACAGTCATTGCTCCCACTGAATAGATTTAAGGAAAGCAATGGCGTATAAACCAACTTTTAAGTTATCGATTATGACCCCAGAGGCATTGCTCTATCAAAATGATGTGGAAAGTATTTTCCTGACGGGCGATACTGGCGAATATGAACTTTTGCCTTATCATTATCCGATTTTAGGAATATTGACGAAAAGTAACATTATTATCAACTGGCGGGAGGCTGTCCCAATCAAATTTGGACTTATTAAATTTTTTGCCAATGATTGTGTTATTTTGGTTGAGGAATTAGAACGCATCCGGCCGCAAAAAGTGAAGAAGGAAGAAGATATCGCAGTTGACACTGATTCTAAAGTTTAGTTGAAAGATTTTTTTCCAGGTTTTTATGGATTTTTGAAGGGAGAAGTAAAGGATGCAATGGGGAGAAACGTTTCTTATTATATCGATCATGATGATCGCGGTCATGGGACCCTCGGTTGTTATAGCTGTCTTGGGATACGCGGTCATTAAGGCCTTAAGCCGTAATCCCTCGGCGGCCTCAAAAATTTTTATGGGCATGGTGGTCATGCTCATGTTTGTCGAGGCAATCTCCATTGTGGCGATTTTGATTGTTTTTCAATTATTTGGCAAATGAGACTGAGGATATATGGGTTCCGTCGCGATTATCTTTGTGATCATTTTTACAATTCTTATGGCGATCCCTTGCGCGGGAGTAGCGTGGATCGGCAGCCGTTTGATCAATCAGCTGGGCCGCTTCCCCAGCCGCACACCAGCAATCCAGCTGAGTGTCGTTCTAAAATTAACGGTCCTGGAGGTTGTTTCCTGGACATTGCTGCTTTTATTTTTTAAAGTTCTAGTTGCTGAATAAATATATTATAGAGAGAAGGAGTCAAGGGCAATGAGTATGATGCTGATTATCCAATTTCTAGTTCTGACGATCGTGATAAGCGGTGTCATTATATTTGTCCTTAAAAAAACACTTTATGACAGCACCCAGGGCGCGGTTAATCGGTTGAATAAAGAAACCGAAGATGTCCGCGCCAAACAAGCTGAGCTCAATGAAAAAATCAAGCAGGCCAATGAAGAATTGGAAAAGCGGCGCAAAGAAGCAGATGCCCTGGTGGCGAAGATGACCGAGAACGCGCAGGAAAAGGCCAAAGAAGAGCGTGAAAAATTAGTTAGCAAGGCCCGCCAAGAAGGCGAAGAGATCATCGCCAAAGCCCAGGCCACCAAGGATGCCATGCGCAAGACTGTTGAAAAAGAGCTGGAGATGAAATTGGTGGATTTTTCGGTGGATGTTTTAAATATCATTTTAAGCCAAAAGGCCAAAACGTCTTTGCACGAATGTTTAGTTGAAGAATTTATGAATGAATTGGAAAAAATTGATACGACTGTCATTACGCAAAATGTCAATGAGGCCGAAATCGTTACCGCCGTGCCTATCGATAAAAAGAATAAGGAGCGATTGTCCGCACTTTTAAAAACAAAAATGAACCGCGAGATTAATATCAAAGCCTCGGACGACCCGACGATTGTGAGCGGAGCAGTGATTAAATTTGGGAGTCTTTCGCTGGATGGCAGCCTGCGGAATTTTATTAAAGAAGCGGGGACTGCGCTTAAAGAAAAAGTCGAAAAAAGTTAAGGCGCGCAAAAAGTTATGGGCAAAGCCAATAAAATCAAAAGCGATTTAGACGATATCACCGAATTGGTTGAGATTATCCAGGTCTTGAAAGACGTCGCGGATACCAAATTCCACGATTTGGCGAACCGTAAAGATCGTTTTGCCCGGTTTGGCGAGTCTTTCGTGGAATTTTTCCGGATGATTAGTCTTTCAGAAGTAAGGCACCCTTTGGTGTCTAATGATAACCCTAAGGTCGCAATCATCGCCATTACTTCGGAAGCGGGTTTTATGGGGGATCTTAATACTAAAGTGGTGCGGGCTGTTCTCGCGGAAAAGGAAAATCATCCGGACAGTGTCGTTATCCCCATTGGGCGTAAAGGCGCCGAGAAACTTTCCTTTTTAGGAAAAGATATGAAGGTTTTTGAAAACATTGCAGAGACCGGCCTTTATGAAATAGCCATCCACGTGAAAGATTATATTATCGGTGAAGTCATGGCAGGACGGCTGGGTAAAGCCGTGGTGGTTTATCCTTGGTCAAAATCTTTTAATCTTCAAAAACCGCGGGCTATCAAACTGTTGCCTTGTGATGAATTGCTTAGTAAACAGCAGGAATTCGTTGATGCCATTGAGCAGGTGATTTTGGAATCGGATGCGGTGGATATCATTGGCTATCTTGCGGATATGTGGCTGGTCTGCCGGATTTATGAAATGATGCACGATACGGCTATCTCGGAATCCGCGGCCCAATCGCAGCAGCTTGAGGCAAGTGTGCAGAAGATGAAAAAGGATAAAAAAGGTATCGCCGCGGCGTTTGGCAAGGCCCGTAAAGGTGACATTGATAAAAGCATGCGGGAGGTATTCACGGCTAGGATGATGATCAAACGTTAATCTTTAAGGAATTTATTTTATCATAGGAGAGAACATTGGAAGCCAACTCCGAAAAGAAGCAAAATTCTCAAGAAACCGCCGCTGCTCAACAAACGTCTTCGGCCCCGGCAAACAGCCCAACGGCGCCAGAGGCAAAGCCATTAGCAATCCGTCGAGGATTGGGGCGTATCGTTGCCTGCCAAGGCCCGGTTGTTGATATTTGTTTTGAAAATCCGGATGACATCCCTGCTCTTTATGATGTTATTGAAGCTTATACATTTGATAAGAAAAAAATTGCGTTACAATGCGCTGAACATTTAAACAGTAAGGTCGTGCGGACTGTTTCCCTCAATGATACCTTAAACCTTCAGTTGAACGCCTCTTGTTACAATACATTTAAACCGATTGCGATTCCTATTGGCGATGAATGTTTCGGCCGGGTTATGGATGCTACTGGCCGGCCATTGGATAAGGGCGGCCCCATTGTCACTAAAATCATGCAGCCCATCCGGGTTATGAGCAGGCAGCACGGTTATGATCTGAAACAAAAAAAGGCAGCTAAGCTGGAAGTTTTAGTCACCGGCATGAAATATGTAGATCTCCTCTACCCTCTCGTCAAGGGGAGCAAGACTGGGATTATCGGAGGGGCCGGCTGCGGAAAAACAGTCGTCATTCTCGAGCTCATTAATAATATCGTTAAGGCCTATGGCGGTGCCTGTGTCTTTGCCGGCATTGGAGAGCGGATCCGCGAGGGAAATGAACTTTATCATGAATTGAAAGACCACGATCTTCTTAAAAACGTTATGTTGTCCTTTGGGCAGATGGATCAGCCTCCTGGCGCGCGCGCTGAGGTCGTCAACACGGCGATTACGCTCGCGGAATATTTGCAGGGAAAAAATAAGGATATTTTGCTTTTTATGGATAATATTTTCCGCTTTATTCAGGGAGGCCAGGAGATATCTACACTGCTTGGCCGCGTGCCGGCGGAAACAGGTTATCAACCCACTTTGGCTTCAGAGGTAAGTTCGGTTCAAGAGAGAATACGTTCGATCCCCGGCGGCGGTTCCGTTACGGCCTTGCAAGCGGTTTACGTTCCCGCTGATGACATGACGGATCCGGCGGTCGTCGCTATTTTCAGTTATTTAGACGGTTCTATCGTTCTTACCCGTGAATTAGTCCAGAAAGGGATGTATCCTGCGATTGATCCGCTGCGCAGTTCTTGCGCCAATTTAGATACCAATGTCGTTGGAAGGCGGCATTATGAAATTTCTCAGAAGATCATCCAGCATATTAATAAGTATAATGGGCTCAAACGGATTGTCGCGGTTATCGGCGTGGAAGAGTTAAATAAAGAAGACCGTTTGATTTTTGGACGGGCGCAGAGATTGCTGAATTTTATGACTCAGCCGTTTACCGTGAGCGAGGTCTTTACGGGTAAAAAGGGCGCCTTTGTGACGCTTGAGGAGAATCTCGACGGCTGTGAAGCTGTTTTGAGCGGCGTTTATGATAAGACAAAGGTTTCTGATTTTTATATGATTGGAAAGGCGCCCAAGATTTAATCATGATTAAACAGACCGACAAAATTTTGGCGGAAGAAATTATTAAGCGCAATTTGGTTTCGCAGCAAGATTTGGAAAAATCCATCAGCGCGGCGCGCAATTCAACCTCAGATTCTCTCTATTCTTACCTCATCCGTTGCGGATTCCTTACTGAACAAAAGGCGATGGAAGCGCTCGCTGCCAGCCTGCGCGTGGACACTATTGAACTAAAAAATGTCAAAATTGAGCAAGCAGTGATTGACCGTGTTCCTGTAAAATTTGCGTGGTACTACAAATTCATGCCGATTAAAATTGAGAATAAGATAATCACCTTGGCCTGTTCCTCACCGTTAGATGTGAAAATTCAGGATGAAATCCGCGTGCATTTGGGTTTAGAACCTAAGATGGTTTTGGCAAAGGAAAAAGAAGTTTTGGACGCGCTGAAGAAATATTACGGATTAGCGGCGGATACTATTGACCGTATCTTGACGAAAGAACCGGCAGTTAAGACCGCGATCGAGGCGGGGACAAAGGTTTGGGTGGAGGATCTTGAAAAAGAGTCCGAAGATGCCTCGGTGACAAAATTGGTGAATCAGATTTTTCTGGATGCCTTTCAAAAAAGGGCGACCGACATCCATATTGAGCCGTACCGGGAGAAGGTCCGTTTACGCTACCGCATTGATGGCGTTTTAGTGGACGCCAATCTCCCCGCGGAGGCGAAGCATTTTTTACGGCCCATTCTTTCGCGTATCAAAATCATGGCGAATTTGAGCATCGAAGAAAAACGCCTGCCGCAGGATGGCAGTGCTATTGTTAAGACAAAGGACCAGGATTTGGATTTGCGTATTTCTACTATTCCGACTCCGCGGGGAGAAAGTATTGTCGTACGTATCCTGCCAACCAAGGTGATGTTGTACAGCCTAGGGAAGCTAGGCCTCGACAGCCGCAATTTTAAGATTTTCAGAGAACTTTTAAACAAGCCGCACGGTATCGTGCTAGTCACCGGCCCGACGGGGAGCGGTAAGACGACCACCCTTTACGCCTGCCTGAATGAAATCAATTCTGCCGAATTAAAGATTATCACCATTGAAGATCCGATAGAATACGAGATGGAAAATGTCACGCAGATTCAGGTGAACCCGAAAGTGAATTTTGATTTTGCGCGGGGATTAAGGAGTGTTTTACGCCACGATCCGGATATTATCATGGTTGGGGAAATCCGTGATTATGAAACAGCCGAGACAGCCATTCGAACTGCGTTAACCGGGCATCTGGTTTTTTCGACTTTGCATACGAATGACGCGGCCAGCGGAATTACCCGGCTGGTGGATATGGGGGTGGAGCCTTTTCTGGTCGCTTCCAGCGTTGAGGCTTTTATTGCTCAACGGCTGGTGCGGGTCATTTGTCTGCAGTGTAAGGAAGAAGTTAAAACGCCTTTATTGGAATTGAAAGAAGAGATGGCCCAAGCCCTTAAAATTGACAATCTGGATAAAGTTAAAATTTATCATGGCCGAGGGTGCGAGCATTGCAATCAAACTGGTTATTGGGGGCGGACTGCTATTTATGAAGTTTTGGTTATCGATGAAGCTATTCGTACGGCTGTTTTAGAGAAAAGGCGATCCGATGACATCAAACGACTTGCCTTACAGCATGGCATGATCACTTTACGGCAGGACGGGTGGCGGAAGGTGACTCAAGGGATTATCACTCCGGAAGAGGTGATGAATGTCACGGTAAAAGAGGAATACCCAGACATTGTCAAAAATATCGCGGTTAGGACAGTTTCGCCTCCGGCCGCTGTGACCGTTGAGAAAGCAACTCTCCCGCAAGGCCGGCCCCTCACTTCCGAAATTTTAACGGCAAAAAATGAATACGATCAACGCGTTTATCCTCGGATTTTAGAAAAATTGAATATCCGGTTTCAATTCATGAAAAAAGATCCTAATGACCCCAATTTCCTCATCGCCGATGGCGTGGAGCATTCCAGCCACACGAAAGATATCAGCGCTGGCGGCGTAAGTTTTGGCTGCGGTTATGTGATCCCCATAGGGACCATATTGAACATAAAAATTCAATTGCATGAAGGGGAGCGTAGTATTGATTGCCTTGCCCGGGTCTGCCGGATTGAAGAGGATGCCGCCTCCGGGATGTTTAATATTGTCGCCTATTATCTTGATGTCTCAAGCGCGGATCGCGTTAAGCTCAATCAATTCGCAAAATTAAAGCTTGAAAATAAATAGGACCCAGCGTATGCCTGTTTTTTATTACAAAGCCAAGAATAAAATTGCTGAGACAATCGACGGCCAAGTCTTTGCCCAGGACAAAACAGAGGCGATTGAGAAGATTAATCAATTGGAATTGATGCCTATTATCCTTGAGGATAAGACCAACGGGACGGTTGGCGCATTACAATCCCTTTCTGGGAAAGTTAAAATTAAAGATCTCTATACTTTCAGCCGGCAGCTCGCCAGTCTGATAAAAGCCGGCCTGCCGTTGTTATCGGCGCTGCAGGTCATCGAGCAGCAGGTTGCCAATCCTTATTTTCGCACTATTGTGTCAACAGTCATTTTAGAAATCAAGGATGGTAAAGCGTTGGCCGATTGCCTGGCTCAGCATCCGCAGGTTTTTTCCTCGCTTTACGTGGCAATGATACGCGCCGGAGAAGAGAGCGGCCAGCTCAAGGATATGCTCATCAGTGTCGCGGAATATTTAAAAAGCCAGCATGAAATTATTACCAAAGTACGGACGGCTTTAGCCTATCCTTTGATCATGCTGATTGTGGGGCTGGCCACCGTTATTTTTATGCTGACGTACGTGATGCCCCGTCTGACACATTTGTTTGTTGACATGCATCAGAATTTGCCTTTACCGACGGTGATCGTCATGGCGGCAAGTGAATTGGCGCGTAAATGGTGGGTCATTATTCTTTTAATGGCTTTTATGCTTGTTTTTTTTGTCAATCGTTGGCGCACTTCAGCTGTCGGGCAGGGAGCATTGAGCCGTCTGCAGTTAAATCTTCCGGTGTGGGGACATTTTATCCTTAAGGTGCAGTTGGCACGCTTTTGCCGCTCTTTAGAGCTTCTTTTAAAAAGCGGAATTTCAATTTTACGCGCCTTAAATTTATCAATTCCAATTATCAGCAATACGGTCATCCGCCAACAGCTCCAACGCTGCCACGATGAGTTAGCAGGAGGCATGTCTTTGGGAGAGAGTCTGAAGCGATCTAAAAATATCCCGACAATTGTGGGAGATTTGATTGCCGTGGGAGAGGAATCGGGGTCATTGACTAGTACTTTACAAGAGATTGCGGATGATTATGAGCGGGACATTAATGAAACGATTAAAGTTATGACAACCCTTCTTGAGCCTATCATGATCATAGTCATGGGATCGATCATCGGTTTCATGGTCATGGCGATGTTGTTACCCATCTTTCAATTAGACATTTTTTCACGGTAGATTCAGTATATGAGGCCGATACAGTTTATAGCTTTAGGGGTGTGGGCGATGAATCTTTTGTTTGGTAGTCCCAGCCTGGCCGATGAGTGGAAGGAGATAAAGGATAAGCATTTTGTGGTCTATTACGGTTTTGCGATGACCAGGGAGGATGCAGGTCAGGTATTGCGGCGGGCAGAAGGATATTACGATAAGATTGCCCAGCAAATCGGCTATGCGCGCTATTCCAATTTTTGGACATGGGAGGATAGAGTTAAAATTATTATTTATGACAACCAAAATGATTTTATGCAGGAGACACATCAACCAGCCTGGTCGATGGGCTACGCGGATCGCCACCCGCGGCTTTTCAAATCCAAAGTCATTGTCACGTATAAACAAGAAAATTATTTTTTTGATGGCCTCTTGCCGCATGAAATCAGCCATCTTATTTTGCATGATTTTTTTGGCCAGCAGACTGCTATCCCTTTATGGTTTGATGAAGGAGTAGCCCAGCTCCAAGAGACAGAAAAGCGGGCCGTAGCGGATCGCCTTATGCGCCGGCTTGTGCAGCAAGGAAAACAGTTGCCGTTGTCCACGCTTATAGCCATGGATATCCGCAAAGAGCGAAATCCGACAAAGGCCAAAGTTTTTTACGCCCAGAGCCTTTCGGTCGTTGATTTTTTAGTTGTGAAATATGGGAGCGAGGCGTTTGGGACTTTATGCCGGCAGCTGCGCGATGGGAAACCTTTTGCCGAAGCCCTGCGTTTCGCCTACTCCAACTCTCTCGAATCCGTTGAGCAATTAGAAAATAAGTGGCTAAATGACTTACGAAATTAATGGAGGGTTTATGCGAAATAATAAAATTTTTGCGGGTTTCACCTTAATTGAAATTATGCTCGTGGTCATTATCATTGGGGCCTTAGCCGCGATGGTGGTGCCGCGCCTCACTGGCCGTTCTGAACAAGCTAAGTCAGCGGTTGCAAAATCGGATATCGTAACAACACTCCCCACGGCCTTGAAACTTTATGAATTGGACAACGGTTTTTTTCCAACGGCGAGTCAGGGGTTGGAGGCCTTGGTGACTAAGCCGACTAGTAATCCTGTCCCCCAGAATTGGAATGGCCCTTACATCGAAAAAGATCCCGTTGACCCCTGGGGGAGGGATTATGAATATCTATGCCCCGGAAAAAATCGGCCTGATTATGATCTCTGGTCGCAGGGCAAAGACCCTAAGAAAGATGACGATGATATCAATAATTGGAAATAAATTTTTTTGTCTACGGCCAGGCACTTCCCCCAAAAAGGGATTATCTTTCTTTGAAGTTATGGTAACGATTTCGGTTTTATCTTTGGGGCTAGTGATGATTTTTCGCGCGTTCTTGATTTCATTAGATACTATTGGTCATCTGACTTATCGCTGGCATGCGATGATGCTCTTGGAAAATAAAATTTCAGAGATTCAGCAAAGATTTCAAACTACGGGTGAGATACCCATGGATCTTACCGATCAACCAGAAAAAAGGATTGTTAATCATCGCGAGATCCACTTTGGATATAAGACGGAAATAAGGGATTTTATAAATCTGGGGAATATTTTTCAGCTGACCTTAACCATTTTTTGGCGGGAAAGAAATCGAGATATCAACATTTCGCAATCCGCATATATTATTCGTTATGCACAGTAAAATCAAATTTTCCTGCCACCCCCGCCGCAAGTCGTTTGGTTTCTCCCTGATCGAAATTTTGCTGGTTGTATCCTTGATCGCCATGATTGGCCTGGCAATTTATTCGGCATTCTCAACTGGGCTAAAAGTTTGGGAGCGGGGAAAGCATTTTGGCATTGAGGAGGACATCGCGATTTTTTTTGATCATATCAGCGAGGAGCTGCGGAATTCATTCCGATTTTCCCGGATTCCATTTTATGGCCGGAGCCAGCGGTTAGCCTTTGTGACCATCGTTAAAACTTTGTCAGGCTCGAAGATCAATGCGGAAGAAGATTCGTACATTTCACAGATTGGAAAAGTTGAATATGAGTTTGATGTCTTGAAAGACCAATTCTTAAAGCGTGAGGCTGACTACGGCCAGGCCATGCAGGGCAAATATTCTGAAAAAGGCGTCATATTAAAGTCCATTCGCAATATTGAGTTTAAATATTATTTTCTAACACGTCAGGGGGAATGGCATTCCACGCAGATCGTCGATCAATTGCCGGCCGTGGTCACTATCGAGATTGAATATGCTGATCAGAGCGGCGAAATTCAAAAAATAACCAGAATGATTAATATCCCGCTGGGTTTTTTAAGGGGAACTTAGAATGAGCCATCCTAAGAATCAAGGGGCAATTCTCATTTTAGTTTTGTGGGCATTGGGATTTTTATCCGTTCTCGCTTTGCAATTGGGGATGAATATCCGTCAAAAGATCACGCTCTGGCAGCGTTTAGAAGAGCGACGGCAGCTGCATTATATTGCCGAGGCTGGAATTCAAAAGGCGATTGCCTTGTTAAGATACAATGGGCAAGCCAATAAGAATTACACCGCGGTCAGTAAGGTCATTTTGAGCGATAATGAAGGTGAATTTGCGCATATCGATATGAGGCAGGGTTATGCCGAGGTGAGTTCTTCCAATGTCCAGGGATGGGACGCGGCTGCGACAAAAAGATTTGGCGTTGTCGATGAAGAAAGTAAATTGAATATCAATAAAGCGACCCCAGCGGAATTGAAAATTTTATTGCGCTATGCGTTTTCTATGGACTCGCCAACCGCTGATGATTTAGCCAAGTCGATCATTGACTGGCGCGACCACGGCCATAGTGAATTAAGTGGTTTTTATGGCAGCACCTATTATGAAAGTCTGCGGCATCCTTACACGTTGAAAAACGCGGATTACGAAATTTTGGATGAGCTTTTGCTGGTCCAAGGCATATCTAAGCGCTTTTATCAGGAATTGATAAAATACCTCACAATTTATGGAGAGGGAGCAGTCAACATCAATACGGCCTCGGCTCCGGTTTTGTTGGCAGTAGGGTTTTCAGAAGAATTAACAAAAAAAATTCTGGCAGTTCGACGCGGTTCTGATGGCCTGGAGGGAACTCTTGATGATTATATCTTTTTTAAGAGTTATGATTTTGGTTTAGAATTGGGCCAGCTGGTGAAGCTAACCCAACAGGATCTTGATCAAATCGATCAAGCGAATTTCGCCGGCAGAATCAATACTGTTTCCCGATTTTATTCCATCCAAAGCACGGGATATTTGCTGAATAAGCGGCAGAAAAAGGTTATTCAATGTGTGTTTAATGTTAAAGATGATAGAATGGAATATTACCGAGAAGAGTGAGAAAGTAAGGACTTATGCGTTATTTAACCAATAATAGAAATCTTAATAGATCAACGCAGAGAGATTTTTCTTTATGTTCGACATCGACAAAGATTATGTTGTTGTCACACTGAGCGATGGGACGCTTAAGATGGCTCACTTGAAGGGAGAGGGAGCTAAGCTCAAGTTGCTCAACATTATTAAAAGGGACGTGAAGGATGCTACCAAGGAGGAACTTCCCAAAATCGCCCGGTCAGCCTTACAAAGCGCTCATATCAAAAAGGCCAGGGCCATTTACGTTCTGCCCTCGAGTGTGACCACTACTAAAAATATTGAAATTCCATCAGTAGACCCCATCGAAATCAAATCCATTATCGATTTACAGGCCGGCCGTCACACGCCCTATTCCCGTGAAGAGATCCTCATTGGTTATGTGAATATTGGCGTTTTTCAAAAAAATTATACAAAAGTCCTTTTGATCATTGTCAACCGTCAAGTTGTCAAGGATCAATTCACTATCTTTGCCGCCGCTGGCCTCAACGTTGAGCGGATTGCGTTTGCCCCGGAATGCAAGGCGGCGTTTTATGGAATGATTTTGCAGCGCAAGCCAGATGACAGCCCCATGGGGATCATTGATATTGGCCGTTATACAACAGACTTTACGATTGAATGTAACAATACGGTAATCGCCTCGCGCAATATCCCTTTAGGGATGGATCATTTGCTTAAGGAAGGCGCCCTGGCCCGCGATAAAATGATTCAGGAATTGATTGCCTCTATGGAGTCATATCAGAATGAAGATATTTATAAATTACCTGAGACATTTATCCTCACGAGCGATGATGTAAAAATTAAGGATCTGGAGCCTATCCTTAAAGAAAAATTTAAAGCGAGTGTGCGGATTATTTCTTATTGGGGGCATGTCTCGGTAAATCAGCCCTTGATGTCGAAAATTGCTTCCGAATTCAATGATGAATCTTTTTTAGACGTGGTTTCCGCGATCCCTGCCTTAAAAAATATTCAAGTCGACCTGACCCCTGATGAAATAAAAGTTCAGCACACCATTGAAGAGCGCGGCCGGCAGGTTCTGCAAATATGTATATTCGGTTTGATTTTATTGATTTTGATGTGCGCTATATTTTTTAGCAAATTGCATTTCCGCAGCCAGTATCTGGATCGTCTTGCCGCGGAATATAATATCAAAAGATCTGCCGTAGAAGAGCTTGAAAGGATTTCGACGAATACCAAGATTGTCCATGATTACTTAAAAAGCCGCATGACGAGCCTGGAGATAATAAACGAGTTGTATGAACATATCCCCGATGAAATTTATTTAAAGAATGTTAGTCTCGAAGAAAATGGAACAATTCATCTCCAAGGGATATCTGAATCTCGTTCCACCGCGTTTGCCTTGATTACGATCCTGGAAAATTCCGCGTTGTTTAAAAATGTGAAGATGGTTTCCAGCAGCGCGCAGAAAGACCGCGGCAAGGATGTCTCGGCTTTTGAAATATCGCTTAAGCTGGAAAGCGCCCCGGATGACGAAACACCGGTAGAAGCGGCTGCTGGTCAGGAGGTTAAAGCCGAGGACAAGGAAGAAAAAGCCAAAGACAAAAAGTAAGATAGTAATAGATTACAGACCAACGCATAAATAATGGAACCTGCTGTTTTTCGGCAACCTGTTGATGCGTTGGTAGTACTGACTTCCGCAAAGGTTCCATTATTTTTAGAGAAGTCAGTAGAAAGGGGCGGCTTGATACAGAAATTTTATTCCAAATTATCTGAGAAGGAAAAAAAGATATTTTATGTCTCTGCCAGTGTTGTGATCCTGGCGCTCTTCGATCTGCTTTTTTTGCGGCCGGTGACCTCGCAATTGAAAGATATCGATATGCAAATTTTTGAGAGGGAGAATGATATTAGACGCGATATGCGTTTTCTTTCCTATCGCGAGCGGATTATGAAGGAAAAGCAGGCATTCAGCCCCTATTACATCAAGGAACTGAAAAGTCCGGATCAAGTTAAGGCGGAATTTTTGCAAAAGGTGGAAAGTTTAGCGACGGAGGCTAAGGTTACTCTCATTAAGATTGCTCCTTCCGAGGAAAAAGAGAAAAAAGGCTATCTGTCCTATTATGCCGAGTTAGAGTGTTCAGGATCCTTAGAAGATATTGTGAAATTTATGCATTTGATTGATTCCACGCAAGAATTATTGAAAGTGGTTAAAGTGGTTATTAATGCCGGAAAACCAGGCGCCAAAGAAGTTTCAGTTTCCATGACGGTTGTGAAAATTATTCTTGATCCAAAGGCCGTAATGAGTAATAAGGAATTAAGCCAGCATAAAGTCCGCAATAAGGAAAATATATCCGATCGCAATACACTTGGCTTGAATGAAAGCGTAACCGACACGGCACAATCCAATGCCGTTCTTGAGGAGAGTGCTACCCAGACTCCAGAGGCTAAACCGGCGGCTCGGGGCCAAGGCATAACGGAGTTGTGGAATAAATTTTTTGGCATTAAACCCAAGGAGCCCGCGCCCTCTAAGCCTGAAGAGGAAGAAGCGCCTGAAGAAGAGGAAAAAAAGAAGTCGGATCTTTGGAAAAAAGTACAATCACAAATGGGGCATGGCCAAGTTCCAGAGCAGCAACAGGAAGAGGGTCAGGAGCAATGAAAGGATTTTTGTGTTTTTGTTGAGATTTTTTTTATTTTTTTTGTTGCTAATGAGCGGCACGTGGAATTTTGTTTTCGCCGATGAAATTCAAAAATATTATGAGCAAGCCACGAAGGCTTATCAGTCCGGCGATTATGAGAGGGCTATTGAATTTTTTCATAAGGTCCTGGAAGTGGATTCACAATTTGCCCCGGCCTACAACTCCTTGGGTGTGATTTTCCGCGAGCGCAGCGGGGATGTTTTAGATTCGGTGTGGTATTTTGAAGAAGCCATAAAAATTGATCCAGATTACTTGGATGCCTATGAAAATTTAGGGAAGGTGTATCAGCAGGCCAATCAACCGGATCAAGCCATAGCCTATTTGCAGAAAGTCCTGGCCATTAATCCCGATCGTTTGAGCTCCCAATTTACTTTAGCGTGGGTTTATCTGTTGGGAAAAGCCCAACCGCATGAAGCAGAAGAATATTTTAAGAAAGTCATAGAAAAGAAAGAAATGCCGGTTGCGTATTATGGCCTAGGCCTGGCGTATTCAATGAGCGGGAATAATGCCATGGTTTTGGACATGATAACGCAATTGCGGAAAATGGGACACACGGAATACGCCGTACAGTTAGAGGAGGCAATTCGTAAGCCTTTCAAGCCGCAGGAAACCCAGATGTCTTTCCCGCCTGCCATGCCGCAGAAAAAGCCAAATGTTTTAGTGGAAAGTTACCCTAAGCCGGCTTCCGTGCCCCCATCCGAGGAAGGCGGAATCAGCGGTTTTACGAAGATTCGTCTCAAAGGGAAATTAACCGGTGTCGAAAAAGAGAAAAAGTGAAAATGATGGCAAAGGTTATAAGGGGCGTAACGCGCTCGGCGCAGTCGAAATTCCAGCCTTCTTGATATCATCGGTAAATTTAGTCCAATCCACTTCATAAACAAAAATTTGGGTACGACGGGTGAGATCTTTTTCCTTGGCAAAGGGACGAAAATATTTTAATCCTTTGCCGTCAAAGAAGTATAAAGTGACCATCAAAGACTTCGCCAATTTTTCATCCAAGAGAACGCAGCCGTACTGACCATCCTCATCCTGAGTTAAAAGAACCGAAAAGGAAAGGTTCGCCTTCGCAAATTTTTTTTCAACGACATGGTCTCCCTCCGCGTAAAAAATACTTTTAGGGATGCCTTGGCCGAATTTTTTTGAGCGGATGAAACAGCGCTTATCGGCGAGGTCGATGTTAACATTTTCTTCAAATGTCAAGACCCCGTCTTGCTGTGATAATTCACTTAAGACACCGCTGTAACGGTAGGCGCCTCCGGCTAAGTCCCACAAAAATCGTAAATACGCGACAGAGTTACTAGCGGGAAGATTCTTTAAATTTTCTGGATTGGCGTTGAAGTCCTCCACTTTTTTAAAATCCCATCCGCCCACGAATTTCAATTCCAAATTTTTTTCCACGAGATCGTTGTAAACCAGAAGGTAAGACGCCGGCGGTGGCGCGTGTGTTAAGCGAAAGAGATTGTCAATCTGATCGTCTGAAATATTTTTGCGCAGCAACCCGCGCGCCTGGGTCTCATCGAGCGCTATGATAGTTTTTAGCAGGGCAATGGTCTCGGAAAGTTGTAATCCATTGGCCAGCAGATATTCGGTGGCTTGGTTGGCGCTGTTATTGAGCATGCGAAGAATGCCGGCCGCTTCCTGTTCATTTGCTGTTAGAAAAACATTAGCCAGCCAATAACCCTGGGGGTTGTTGATTGTGGCTCCGTCAAATGTCACGCGGCGTTTGGCAACGGCCTTGATAAAATGTCCCGGCGGCCACCAGGTGTTGACGATACTATTTTCGGGAGTTTCGTTATTGATTTTTAATAAGGCTTTTTCCCAGGTGGAATTAAATATTTTGTTTAACAATAAAGGAATACCCTTGTAGGCAGTGATGACGTGGGGGACGACCAAGATTAAAGCGATGATACCGATAAGGATAAGCTTTATCATTTTGTTGTATTGCTGGCCGGAAATACGATGACTGACAAAGCGGCGCAGATGCTCAAAGAAAAATTCCAGACCGATCGCGCAAAGGATGCTAACCGGAATGACACAGAGCAGGGCAAAGCGTAACGCCCCAAAGGCAAGAGCTGCCGCTGCCGCAAGCAAGATCATTAAAACAAGGATAAGGAGAGGATCCTTTTCGCGAGGCCGCAGCCAGGATTGGTGGAAATAATACGCGAGTCCCGCGAGGGCGCAGAAAACGACAAAATACCCGCCGACCAATTCGCTAAGATAATGCGGCGTCGGTTTATTCAACTCACCGACGCCGATGTAAAGATTCGGCCAAGGCGATAATTGCGGATTTATGAAATGGTTTACGGCACGCCAGCCTTCTTTAAACAACACAAAAAAATCTTCCAAGCCAAAAGTGAGGCTGATGCCGATGAGTGTTCCTCCCACAACAATCCCAAAGAATAACCCCACCGTCTTGGTATGCTCCTTAGCCCGCAGGAGGAAGTGATTGTAGAGAAGACAGGCTATGCCCGAAAGTATTAGGACGCTAAATAGAAATACCCAGCCATGCCAGTATAACGCGTAAAGGGTTATCGTGACCGCGGCACAGCCGGCGCACAGCAGGCAGTGTTTGGGATTTTTGCGCTGATGCAGCCCGTAGAGAATAAGCGCTAAAATCAGAAATAAAAAAAACACATTATTGGGATCGTCATCGTACCAGCCGAACATGCTGCGCTTTAAAAAGATCGGGGCGATTAAAAGAAAGATAGAACTGATAAAAGAGGTTATGAGACTGCATTCAAAAAGCGCGCACAAAAAAAGAAAAGCAATGAGCGCTAATAGGGTTATGACAAGCGGCGTGAAGCTCACCGCGTACATGAGCGGCACGTGCGGGTCAAATAGGCGCATAATTTTGTAAATGAAATAACCCGTATAAGGATGCAGGTTCAGGGGCTCCCAGAAGCCTAAGGGTGTGAGCATCAAGTCGTTAAAATATTTGCTCCCCTTGACTTTTTGACCTAAGCGTCCGGTTTTAATAATATTTTCGGTGAGGCTTAAATAATAATAGCCATCGGAGGCTAAAAGGTAAGGGCCGTAGGTGATGACAGGGGCGGGTTCTTTCTGGTCGATTTCTTTAGCGACCCGGCTGACTGTCTTTTGCAGATTTTTTTTCTCGGAACTTAAAATGCTATCAAATTTTTCTTTGATCAATTTATTTTTTTGCGCCACGGAAAGGTTGGGAAAATTTTTTTCGATGCCGCTAATCACCTTTTCGCGGATGTTGGATAAGACAAAAACCGTGGCTTTCTCGGAGGAGTCAAAAGAGGAAAAAGTCAAAAGCGGGTAGAGCCTTAAATACATACCAATGGCTCCGGCCGCAGCCCCCACTAGCATAAATCCTAAGAGGCGTTTTAGGGACTGATCATTTTGCAGGTTCATGGTGCTCCACAACTCCGCGCGTATTTTTTAAGAGATATTCCGAAAGATAGCGTTGGATCAGATTCGCAGGGACGGCGAAACTGGAATGGTCGGCGGCAACTTCCTTGGCGGTCATCATCCCAATGAGGCGGCCTGCCTGATCGAACAACGGCCCGCCGCTGTCGCCTTCATACAAGTTGATCGTGGTTTGCAGGAGATTGGCTGTTCGGATTTCCCCTTTAAGGAATTGGCGGCGGCTGGTTCCAATACCTTTGATTCTTCCACCGGAAAATGTCTGCTTTAGGAATTGGGAATTGCCGATATTGATCACTTCATCGCGCAACTTGACACGGTCCGAATCCGCCAGCTCAACCGGCGTGATCGGATACGGCAAGGGGATGCGGATAAGACCGATATCGAGATTTTTTACAACCAGAAGAACCTCCGCCGGGATCTCGGTATCGTCATGCAGCACGACTTGAATGTGGTCCGCATTATTGACCACGTGCGCGTTAGTGACAACAATGCCGGAAGGGTGGATGACGACACCGGCGCCGAAGCGGTTATAACCGGCCGCTTTCAAGCGGCGCATCACCATGATCCGGCCGCTGGCTTTATCGAGCGCTGCGGCCTGATAAGGCGCTTGAAAAAGTTCCTTGTTAACGGCCTTAATGCTGACAATGGCAGGCTGCAATTTTTGAATTTCAGCGATAATCGAGGTTTGGCCCGCTGTTAGGGATGTCACCCATAAAACACCGCTAACCCCCACGAATACCACAAAAATTGTTTTTTTAAACATGGTTTCCATTGTAACGCTGCGTTAGGGTGAGTTCAAGAAACATTTGCCTTGTCTTTTTTGGCCTGATATGTAAAATAAACAGCATGAAAAAATTGTCTAAAAAAATTTTGATAGTTGACGATGATGCCGGAATGATACTTCTCTTGCAGAAATGGCTGAAGGTCGCGGGCTACACCACGGCCGCAGCCCTCGATGGTTACACCGCGCTGGATAAAATCAAAAATGAATCCGTGGATTTGGTTCTTTTGGATGTCCTTCTCCCGGATTTAAACGGCACCGATATTGCTAAAAAAATTCTGGGAGATCCTGCCGTCAAAGACACGCCGATTATTTTTATGACAGTGTGCATTGATTTGGAAAAAGATAAAGGTGCGGAAAAGATCGGCGTGAATGGAAAATTTTTTCCGGCCTTTGCCAAGCCTTTGCATAATCCTAAGCTCCTCAGTACAATCCGAAAATCCATTAACAAACGAATCCACGGCAATCCATAACTTTGAGGTATTTTATGTACTTGTTGACTTTAAAATTATAATGAGATGAAACACGTACTATCCCAACTTCATCTATATTAGGACTTTCGCGTTTGAATATAGAGTCTGTCATTCCCGCGAAGGCGGGAATCCATGCCTCTCGTCGAAGAGAAGCCTAATGGATTCCCGACAAAGGCATTCGGGAATGACAAACGCGTAAGTCCTATATATGATCAATTGGGATAATTAAGGAAAATTGGGATGAAAATCACCATTGAGCATGAGGGTTTAATGACTGTAGTTCACGATGAAAATATTATTGACATTTCGGATGTGCTGGATTTGATCGAGGTGGCGCTCGTGCAGGTGGGATTCATGCCGGAAAGAATTCAGGCGGGATTCCTCTTTAAGTGCCGGCAGATTGAGCATCACAAAGAGACAGAGGAAGAGCGGGGCAAAGAATAGCTGGGAAAAAGATTATTATTTTCATTGTGCCGTCAGGGTTTTGTAATACAATAAAATTATGAAAAATTGCAGAAATGAGAGTGAAACGATTCAAACGAGTCGTCTTTTTCTTTTCAACGGAGCATGATGGAGCAACCCGTAAATAAGGATCCCAAACCGGATACTCCAGCGATTAAGGCGCCCCCGTCAGCGGCAGTACCCGCGGTGGCCTCAGCGCCAGCCGAGGTGCAGACGCCGGCGGAAAAGCCAAAAGATACTCCACCGCTCATTGGGCCACAGTTGATTCTCAAACAATTGGAGGATGCGATCCAGCAGACTCCGACTATTGCGCCAGTCGAAGCGCCGCCGCTTGCTGAGACTTTAGCAGATGCTCCTTTAGGCAAATTACCCGCTCAAACCGCGGATGCGTCTGTCCCAGCCGCAGCAGAATCTTCGCAAATCAGCAGTGAACCTCTCCCCGCTACCGCCGAGCCTTCGAAAGTCAAAATGACGGAGGCCATGTTAAAATTGGACGAAGTCATTAAGGAATTTAAGAAGCAAGTTTAATACTTCAACGGTTGAAAGTTTTTGGTGGGTTTGTCAATTGCGGCCGCGCGGCCGCAATTGAGGTGTATTTTGGGGTAAACCAATTTTGACAATTACAGTTAGGGCAGGGGAGATGAAATATTTTTTGGTGGGCCATGCTGGAATCGAACCAGCCACCCACTGATTAAGAGTCAGTTGCTCTACCAGATGAGCTAATGGCCCAAGATTTATAACCTATTAAATTTCAAATAGTTAAGACATGGCCACTGCCACATCATGCTTTGCAAATTCCTTTTGTGCTAAATTTGTGCTAAGGTGTGATCGTTTTTGTTCGATCAAAGAATTTCCCGAGGAGTTATTATACATAAGATCATCATGTTGTACACCGCTTTTTTCAGTGTAATCCATTAATTTAAACACTGGTCTAATTCTTGTAAATACATCTTCTTTTTCCCAAGTTCCAAACAGATTAGTATTGGTTCTATTATCAACGGCGCTGCCAAAATTGCAGAATGCTTTATCAATAATTTCATTCGTCAATGGCATTCCATCCGGCTTTGACGCACCAGCACCTAGAATATAAGCATATGTCTTAGAATTTGTTGGCATAAGCCATCTTCTTGATTTAATACGATAATTAATTAAATTTGAACTCCTATAACTGGTCCTTTTTTAACGCTTTTTCTATAGTTGCCTTTAATTGATCGAGAATCAATGGTTTTTGTATATAGGCCACACAACCCAATGCCCTTGCTTCCTTCTTTATCTCTTTATCCTCCACCCCGGAGACAACCATTAGCGTTAATTGTGGCTTTAATTTTTTAACCCTTTTTAAAAGTTCTAAGCCATCTATATCGCTGTTTCTAATACCCGTAATAAATCACTACTGTCCCAACGTTTTTAAATCAGTTTCTGTAACTGGTTGATGTCCAT